>NZ_JBEYWX010000041.1:0-47961 GCF_040644655.1 Streptomyces sp. NPDC046931 | reverse complement strand
GGAGTGCACGAACGTGAGGTGACAGATTCATGTCTGTTTCTCGTACGGCGGTTCGCCTGATCGCCATCTGTGTGGCTTCGTCGCTGCGCTCCAGCCCCTGAATCCGCGCTCCGCGCGGGCAGCAGCTAGAGGGAGGGGTGGCCGGGGGCGGTGACAGCAAGAACAGGGGTGTCTGACGCAGACTCAGGCTGAAGGGTGAGCAGACGTGCATCAACTGATGCAGCATGTGCCTTTGGCGGAAACAGGTCACACCCCGGGTGTGCTTCAAAACGGGGACTGGATCAACTCTGGAAACATACCCACTCGGGGCGCCGTTTAGGGACGCCACGGTTCGCGTGTCCCCGCGCGAATTGCCCGCCTCTGGCGGTGGGTTATGGAACGGGCCTCCGGCCACTCCATAACCCTGCGTGCCTCCCGGCACGGAAAAGTAGGAGGAGATGGTTTGTGCCTCCGTGGAGGAGAGAGGAGGACAGAGGGAAGGGCAGAGAGCTGGACGACAGCAGTGGACGGGTGACGAGCCCTCCGGGCCCTGACCTCACCCCTCCCCCACCCTTGCCGTGCCCCAGGGCCGGACCAACCCCAGCGCGGCGCGGCGGCGCCAGTCGACGCGCAACCAACAGCAGGCCGCCCCCGATCCCCGAAGCCCGCCGCCCCACCCACCACCGCACCCCATTCCTCACTCTCCTTCAACCGGTACGGGACAAGTGGCAGCAGAGGGGATGTCAGCCGCCCAACCATGCCCTTGCGGGCCGTTGATGTGGGGTTTTGCAGAGGCCGGCCGCGAGGCCGCGCAACGTCGAGCGCAACACCTGGCGCAACGTCAGGGGGCAACATCTACCGCAACCCGGGGCGCAACAGGTCTTCCAACTCCCACTTACACGTACTAGTATGTGAGTTGCCGGGGGGAGGCGACCCCCGACACACGCAGTGATCGACGAAGGGGAAAGCCAAGTGGAAATCCAGATCTCCGACGGAATCGTCCGCCGGGTGCGCGGCGGTAAGGACGCGCCCATGACCGGCCTTGCAATTCAGGCCCGCACGGTCGCGAACTTCCTTCCGCTTATCTGCGAGCGGGCCGGGGCGAGCATCGTGCACAACTCCGACGCGAATTACACCGGAATTCGCTTCGACACCAAGGTCGGCCCCGTTGTTCTGGAAATGCCGTCGGGTGACCGTCCTTACCGGCTCGTGCACGAACTGATCGAGCCGGACGAGAAGGGCCGCACCGAGGTGGAGATGCGCCGATTCCCGCAGATCTACAAGCCGCGCGGAGTCGCGCACATCACGGCCGAGTTTCTTCGGACGCGCGGATTCCTGAAGTAATCCGCGAGAGGGCGCCTTGGCGGGGCGCCCCCTTCCAGACCCGGCAGTGCAGAGACGACGAAGGGGAGTCATGGAAGACACTCGGATTGGGCATCGGGCCGAGGAGATCAGCGCCCCGATCACGGACGCCGAGCGGGAGCAGGCCGCTTATGCGCTGAGGGAGTTGGCGCGTAGCGAGAGCGACCCGAGCGCGCTCAGGGTCTCTCACGAGCAGTTGGCTTTGGTCCGGCCGTTCTTCGAGTTGGGTTGGGCCATGGGTGTGCGCGGCGGGCATACGGGACCGGCCCTGGCGGATGTGCCTGTGGACCCGCGCACGGTGTCAGCCGCTTTCGTGCTCCTGATGACGGAGCGGATCACGAGCGCGCTCGCGGTTGCTGTCGCAAGGACTTTGGACCCGCAGGACGCTGGGCCGGTTCTGTGGCAGAAGGTCGACTATCACGGCAGCCTGACACAGGTTCACGGCACGTACTGGGTGAGCGCCATCCACGCGCACGCCGACCCGTTCGGCGAGGCGCCTGAACTGCGCTACGACCTCAGCGCGATGACCGGCCCGACGCCCGCCATCGTGGCTAGGAACGTGCGGCGGTGGAGCCTGACACCGTTGCCGATGTACCGCAGGTTCGCCTAAAAGCGCTGGTCAGGGGTGGCTTCACACCAACCAAACTCACACTAGTATTGGAGTTGTTCGGGGGTGGTGGCCCCGCCCCCGAACCGCAGGAATCAACAGCGTCCGGGGCGGTGGCCCCGACCCGGACGCCAACGAAGGGGAACCCCGCATGACTCAGCAGTTCGCCGAGCGCGCCACCAACGTCGCCCCCTCTGGCGCCCGCAACGCCGATCTCTCCGACATGGTCCGCATCCTGGAGGACCAGCAGCGCCGCAAGCTGGACGTGATCGCCCCCGCCGCCGCCCTGCGCTTCCGTGAAGGCAACGTCCATGTCGAGGGCGTGGAGTCCCTGATCACCGAAGACGGCGTGTCGGACGTCGACGGCATCTACCGGCCCACCGCCGTCGCCGACGAGGGGATCTCCGACAAGCTGCGCATCCCGCTCGCCTACCTGCGCCGCATGCGCGCCGACAACGTCCCGCTCCTGGACGAGAACGTCAACGCGTGGCTGCGCCAGGAGCCCGAGCGCAAGTTCATGCTGCGCGCGTTCCGGGGCGAGGTCGGCCCCGGCATGCCGCCTACCGAGGGCGTGGCCCGCGCGTTGCTGTCCGACAGCTACAAGCTGATGGACAACTTCGACATGCTGCTGGCCGCCCTGGACGGGGTGCAGCAGTCCGGCCACCCCACCCGCGTGACCGGATGCGACCTCACCGACCGGCGCATGTACGTGCGCGTCGAGTCCGAAGCCGTCGCCATCCAGGCCCGTGCGCTGCTGCGTGGCTACCGCTCACCGTTCGACGGACGCAGCGGTGACGAACTGCCGATGATCTCCGCCGGTTTCGTCATCACCAACAGCGAGGTCGGCGCCGGGGCGTACACCATCACCCCGCGCGCGGTCATCCAGGTGTGCCGCAACGGACTGACCATGGCCCAGGACGTCATGCGCGCCGTGCACCTCGGAGGCAAGCAGGACGAGGGCGTCGTGTCCTGGTCCGGGCAGACCCAGCGCAAGACGCTGGAACTGATCACGTCCAAGACCGCCGATGCCGTGCGCACGTTCCTCTCTCGGGAGTACGTCGAGGCCAAGGTGCGCGAGATGGAGGCCGCCGCCGGTAAGCCGCTGGCCGAGCCGACGAAGACGATCGAGTACGTCACCAAGACGCTCAGCATCGCTACCGAGGCCAAGGACATGATCCTGGCCCACTTCATCCGGGGCGGTCAGATGACGGCCGGAGGCGTGATGCAGGCCGTCACGTCGACCGCGCAGACCCTCACCGACGCCGACCAGGCCGCCGCCCTCGAAGCGCTCGCACTGCCCGCCCTGACAGCCGCCGCCACGCACGGCTGACCAAGCCCCCGTGCGGGCCGGGAACCTCCCCTGGCCCGGCCCGCACGGGCCCCACGCCCCGCCCCCAGCACCGGGCGGGCACCCCTCCGGACCGCCCGGGGGCCCGCCCGGTCCCAGAGCGCTCCGCGCTCCCCCACCCGGCCAGGGAGCGCGGAGCGCGCCCGCCCCGCCCTCTGCCGCGTAGCGGCAGCGCGACGCGTCTGCGGAGCAGACCGCGCGCCCAGAAGAACCCCCACCGCGCCACGAGACACGTGCGCCGGCCCCCGGTGCTCACCGCCCCGTCCGCAAGGAGTACCCGCATGCCCGCACACCCGGAGCTCATCCGCCCCGACAATGCCGCCATAGCGGCCGCCATGAGCCGCGCCCTGACCGCGCTTGCCGCCCTGGTCCAGGCACTCGGCGACGGCGAGCACACGATCAACCTCGTGGCCGAACGCACCGACGACACGTTCGTCCAGGCTCACGCCGACCTCTCCGTCGGCACCGCCCCGCTGCGCATGGCCGTGCTGGACGAAGACGACTACTGCGCGCTGCGCACGCTGCTGGTCTTCGCGCTGGAGGGCAGCACCGTACGCATCGCCGTCCTGGTCGCCACCACGGCCGCCGAGCCCCACCCCCGCGCGTGCGGCTGGACCGTGCGCAGCAGGTGGCTGCACCCCATGGACACAGCCGAGCTCCAGCAGGCCGTCATCCCGTGCCCCGGCGTCCCCGCCGTACGGCGCGAGGTCTACGACGCGCCGGTCCTGACGCAGATCCCCGACACCGACGAGGAGGGCCCCTGTGGCTGACACGGCCGCCGTCACCGCCGACGGCATCTGCACCAACATAACCCCGGTCCCCGGCACCATCCGCACCATCAACGCCAAGAACACCGCCCGAAGTTCTTCCATCTGCACGGCCGCCGCTACGGCGCATGCCCATGCGGCAAAGAAGTGTCCCTGACCGAGCGGGACAACCTGCGCCGCCACAAGCCGCCGCAGGAGTAACCCCACGGACGCCGTTCCCGTCTCCCCCTTCCCCTCAGGGGAGGCGGGAAGGGCCAACTCGGCCAGAGCGCCGCTGGCCGAAGACCTGCCGCTCCGACGCCCGCGCCCTCCCCTTCGGCGAGCGCGGGGCGGCAGGCCCCAGCCCACCGAACCGAACCGAACCGCCGAGGAGCCGCAGCCCATGACCAGCCCGAGCCTGACCATCGACACGCCCGCCGGCCCCGTGCGCCACCGCCGGCCCCCGCCAGAACGACGCCGTCGTCTTCGAGCTGGGCGGGACGATGCCCGGCAGCGTGCACGTCACCGGCACCCACCGCCCCCACCGCTGGGACCAGTTCACCGCCGTCCGTGCATGTCTCGGCCCCGTCAACGCCTACCCGACCACCGCCCCCGCCGACGACCTGCCGCGGCTCACCCGCAGCCGCACCGGCTACCGGGGCAGCCTGACACTCTCGACGACGACACCCACCGCCCCCAGGTCACGGTGGGTCCGATGGAGTCCGCCGACGGACACGAGCCGTCCGAGAAGACGTCCCGCAGCACGGCGTGTTTGTCTCCGCCTCCGAGCAGACCGGCAACGAGGGCACGGGCGCATAGCGGGAAGCCCCGCCCATCCGCCGCGGGGGAACGACGGACGGACGGGGCAGCATGGGGTGTCAGCGTGCGGTCACGCCCAGGTGAGGCGCTGTCCCTCGGGGCCGACGTGCAACCGCATACGGTCGGCGGACGGGCGCCCGTCCGCCTGCCACTGTGCAAGGCGCTCGGTGATCTCATTCCACAGGCGCACCGTGCCGCCCTGCCGCACCATCCACCGCGCGCCGTCTTGGAAGACGACCGCCCATGCCTGGGCGTCCACGTCGATCACGACGTGTTCTGTCCGGCCGTCCCGTTCCAGCGTGAGCCGCTGTGCACGCGGCGCGGCGAACTGTGCGACGAACCGGGCCGTCCAGTCGTCGAGCACACCCGCACCCAGCTCGGCGGGCACCGCGTCGCCCTCGCCAAGGTTCGGCAGGATGCCCAAAGGGGGCGGAAGGTGGGGGCGTGCCAGCATGAACGAGACCTGTCCGCCGAGAACCGGGCCGCTTGCCGTACCGTCGTCGGCGACCGTGAGCCGTACGAGTTCGGATGCGTGCATCCACCCGCCGACCGTGACCAGGACCTCACCGCCGGGCCGTGTCTGCGCGAGCCAGTCAGCCGGCACACTGTGCACGCCGCACGTGGCGATCACGCGGTCATACGGGCTGCCCTCCTTGTAGCCCGCCAGTCCGTCACCGACCACGCGCGCAGGCCAGTAACCGGCGCCCGCGAGTGCCATTCCGGCACGGGCGGACACCTCGGCGTCGACCTCGACCGTGGTCACGTTGTCCTCGCCGACGCCATGGCACAGCAGCGCGGTTGAGTAGCCCGTGCCCGTGCCGATCTCAAGGACACGCGTTCCTTCGACCGCCCTCAGGCCTTCGAGCATCCGCACAACCAGACTCGGCAGGGTGGACGACGACGACGGGGCCGCGGCGATGCGCCCCTCGACCTGGTCCGGGAAGACGCCCCCGGCCACCTGGGTGACGAGGGTGTCGTCTTCGTAGATCCGCGCGAGTCCTTCCGGTGAGTCCCCGGCCGCGGGCCGGTACCAGCCGTCCTCTTCGTACTCGAACCAGCCGCGCGAGAGGAACGCCTCGCGGGGCACGGACATGACGGCCGCCTCCCATTCGGGGCTGCGCAGGGCACCGGACTTGGACAGACGCCGCGCGAGATCGGCCCGCAGGTGTTCCGAGTACTGGGGGTCAGTCATGCTGGCTCGCTCCGCTCTCCAGTAAATCCGCGATTGCGTGTGTGATCGGCAGTCCGGCCGCGTCTTCAAGCCACGCCCATTGGCCATTGGGGTTGCACTCCAGGAACCACCATGCACCGTCCGCGGTCACGGCGAAGTCGAAGGCTCCGAAGCTCAGCCCGAAAGCGGCCAGGAACCGCACCAGCGCCCCGCGTATCTCGTCCGGGCAGGCGACCGGCTCATAGGTGAGACTCTGGTACTCGGCCCTCCAGTCCACGACTCCGGGAGGGGCGGTAATCCGGGCGCTGAGCACCTGCTCGCCGACGACGACCGCCCGCACGTCCGCCACCTTCGGCACCTGCACTTGAAACAGGTGCGCGCTGTGGCTCACCGCGCCGTCGATCTCGCCCGCCTCGACCGGGGCGGCCCAGATTCCGGCGGGCTCGCCCTCGACCTCGTACACGCCCGCGTGCAAGGGCTTGTAGATGGTCGGCTGCTCGGCGCAGAACGCCTTGGCCTCCCCCGGGTCGTTCGTGATCAGGGTCGCTGGGACCGTGAGCCCTACCCGGGCCGCCGCCTCCAACTGCGCGGGCTTGTACTCCGCCCGCGCGATGGCCTGCGGGTGACTCAGGTAGAGGCACCGCGGCAGCGCGCCCAGCACGCCGCCCAGGCCGCGCCGATTCTCCTGCGCCGCGAACCGGGCCGCCTGCTCACCGCTCGCCGTCGGGTAGGGGCTCGGCCGACGGTGGTACAGGGCGCGTACGGCGGAAAGATCTGCCGTACGCGCCCCGACCGACAGCCGCCCACCCCATCCGCCCGCCTCGATACGCGCGGCGAGCACCACGGGTGCCGGGAAATCGCGCCCCGGGTCGAACCGGAGGACGGGCACCCTGCGCCGGTTCAGTTCCGCGATGACCAGATCAGCGGTTGCATCCTCGTACTCCGTGCAGACCAGCACCGGGCGTCCGTCCATGGCGCTACCCCCTAGTCCTGTGTCGCGTCGTGGCCGGAGTCGGTATCTACCTTGCCGTCCTTCCCGACCTGCGTCGGCGGGTAGGTGTTCACGCTGGAACCGTGTTTGCCGAGTTCGGCCGGCATCATCGCTCCGTCCTCCCCGACCCATCGGCCGGTCTGCGTGGCCGGGTCAATGCCCGCGTACCGCCACAGCGAGGGAGAACCGTTGCGCAGCGGAGCCATACGGCGCAGCCCCCACGGGACCGGTGCAATGGTCTCCGTATGTGCGAGGCTCGTTTGCAAGTCTCCTCCTTGGTCGCTTCGTACGGTGGCTGTGTGCAGGACCCGCCCCGGCAGGCGCTCGACCTGTCCAAGGGTTACGGGCGGTGATCCAACCGAGGCGGGGTAATACCCGCGCCCCTGCCGGGGTTCGTGTGGGAGAACCAGTTGACAGGTCTCCCCGGCAGGGGGCGGAGTCTTCAGCGGCGGGATAGTCGGTGACGGCCGCCGGACGCACCCGCGAACGGCACGCGCGCCAGGATGCGCATGGGCGTCGGGTCGGGCTCGGCCCAGCTGGGCGTGCGCGCGGCGCGCCCACACGGTCCAGCCCCGGCCCGAGTTGCCCAGCTCGTGAGCAACAGCGACCGCGCCGTCAGGATCGTCGATCGGCTCGTCACAGGCACAGCACACGCGGACCTGCGCGGTCACGAGGCAGCCTTGCCGAGCTTCTCGAAGTCGTCGCACAGAGCATTGACAGCGCGGGCCAAGCGCCGGGCGTACGCGACGTCTCCACCCGGCGCGGGACTCGGCGAGGCCCTGAGCCTCTCACGGGCCTCACCCAGGCAAGCGAGCGCGCAATACCGGGGAATGCTGGACTCCGGGAGCCGCTTGGCCAACCGCTCGACCTGCGGCATCAGTAGCTCCAGATGCCCCCGCAGCACAGCGGTCAGCGTCCTCACTTCCTCCGCCGCCGGCGGCAGCACGTCCGGGACCGCGTCCGGATCAAGCAGGCGATTCACCGTCCAGCGCATGCCCTCGACGTCCAACGATCCGACGTCGCCGGCTTTCTCCACGGCGCCGGTCATTCCATCATCGCCTGCCCGGCCCGACAGCGCGGACACACGCACGGCGGATCCAGGGACGACGCCGTGCTGTCGCCGTCTTCGACGGCCGCCACAATGCCGCGGTCCTGGGTGACCAACCCATAACGGTCCACCCGGTAGACACGAATCCTCAACTTGACCCCGGACCGCTCCGGGCCCGTACTCTCCGTCACTGCCCTGGCCATGGCCCCGGCGACCGTGCACACAGTCGCCGGGGCCTGCCGGGGTTCCCCGAGAGCGTTCACGCAGCGGCCGCCCTGCCACAGCACCCGCCCGTGACGATCGGCCACACGCGGGTGTTGCCACGGACCAGTACGTGTCCCGCCGCGCGCAGTGTCTTGCTGACGACGCAGTCGAAGCAGGCCTCGCCGTTGAGTCGGACGAGACTCACGGACACGTCTATGACCGTCGGCGTGAGCGGGGGTGCGTCGGGCATTCCCTTTCCCATCTGCTGGTTCCTGCGCATGCCACAGATGGTGAGGGCAAACGAGGGCCACAAGTACCCCGACGAGGGGTAGTTGAGGTAGTGCGCCTAGGTAGCGGCGCACCACTCCGCGAAGTTCGTGAGGCTCTCCGCGCTGGCGCGCTTCAGCCGCCGCAATGTGGCGGCGTCCTCACGGACCCAGGGGTGTTCGCGGGTGTGCTGGGGGGCGATGTGGCGGGCAGCCTTCAGCGACTCGAAGGCCTCGTCCGGGAGCCCGGCCCACAGCTGGGCGCGGGCCAGTTCGATAAAGAAGCCACTGCTGCGTTCGGCTGGCAGGTCCTTGGGCGGCTTCCACTCGCTCGCTACGTCGAGGGCCCGACCAGCGTGCTCGTCTCCGAGACTGACGGCCACAGATACCTCATGGATACGCACCGAATCGGGGCCAAAAGCGGTGCCGCAGTACACGCCCTCCGGCACCTGGTCGGCCAGCGCTCGCGCTTCGTCGAGGTGGGTGGCCGCGGCGGCAGCGTCGCGCGCCCGGCCGGCGATGACAGCAGCCCGCATGTGCAGGGCACCACGCGCGGCGGTCTCGGGTGCCGTGCTGGGGGCGGGCGCGGCGTCCATAGCCAGTTCCAGGGCGCGCAGCCCGGGAGCATGAGCGTGCGCGGCGAAGAACGTCTCGGTCCGTACGTAGGCGACGGAAGCCGTCAGGAGCGGATCACCGGTCTCGGAGACCGCCCAGCGCATGAGTTCGATGAGACGCGCGGACAGGTCTCGGGCACCGAACTTGTAGGCCACGGCGTCGGCCGAACGGTAGGCCCGCACCAGCAGTTCCGCTAAATCAGCTCGCGCTCCCGCGGGGGCCTGGTGGTAGGCGCGGGCGAGTTCGGCGAGCAGGTCAGGGAGCTTGCGCACGATACGCGTGTACTGGGCTGCCAATCTCCAGCGAGCGGCTTCGGCGACGGCCGCCCGCAGTTCGCTGAGGGGGCGCACCGGACCGTCGTCGGGAAGGTCGTAGGCGGCGATCGCGGCGGACAGTGCCGGCAGGCCGTCGTGGACGCTGGTATGGGCTGGGCCGCGGTCCCTTCGGAGCCGGACTGGGTCAACGCCAAGGGCGTCCGCGATGGCTTCGAGGGTGGAATCGCTGACGCCACGCTCGCCACGCTCAATCTTGCGGATCGTGCCGAGCGCGACACAGGCAGCCTCGGCGAGCTGCTCCTGCGTCATCTTGGGGCGCATGACGCTGCGGTAGTAGGCGATCCGGCTGCCTACTCCGCCCCTGGTGGATGCGGGCATACTGGCTCCAGTTCGGTGCGTCCACTGCGAACCGTACCCGCGCCAAGACGCCGCGTGTACATGAACGGTCCCACTGGCCTGGCTGGGGGCCGTTCCATGCGCAGGTCAGACCGCGACGATCTCAGCGAGCTGGGTAAGGCTGTCGATCCGCCAGTCCGCCGCCGCCACCACCTCCGGGTCGTCTGCCCACAGGTGTCCCCATGGCCCGCGCCGGATATGCGCCACGCGCAGCCCTGCTGCCTTCGCAGGGAAGACGTCGTTCGCCGGATGGTCGCCGACGTACAAGGTCGCATCCGCAGCCGCCAAGGCTACCTCCAATACCCGCTGGAAGAACTCCGGTTGAGGCTTCGCCACACCCCAGTCCCCGGAGGTCACGATCAGGTCCACCGGAAGCTGCAGGTCGCGCAGCAACTCGCCGGCCCGGGACGTCTGGTTACCGGCGATTACGACGCGCACACCGACCTCCCGGAGCGCCGAGAGTGCCGGACGTACATCGTCATAAAGGTCGCCTTCGTCCAGGTGCTCGCCACGGCCGGCGGCTTCGCGAGCCTGGTACTCGGCAACAATGTCGATACCCGGTCGAGCAAGGCGGACAGCGTCCGCATTGTCGCGGCCCTGAGCGACCACGGCTCCCACAAGGGCGGAGAGAGTGTGACGAGGGATACCGAGCCAGTCGGCCCAGCCCTGCCAATACCGGTCGTCGCGCGTGATGGTCTCGCCGATGTCGAACACGATGGTCTCAATCACCCTTGGAGCCTACGGCGCGGCCCTGCTCGGGTTCCGGGGCAGACGCCCTCACCGCGCAGGCCGGATCCCACGCGGAAGCACCGTGAGTGGACTCAGGTAACACACCTTTATTTGATCCTCTGGTGCGCGACGCGCTCCGCCGCCTTGCGCCCAGGGCCCTGGATGCCAGGGAGGAGTGGCGTCAGGTCGTCATCGACCGGGTCTCGGAGTTCGCGGCCGCGCAGCTCAGCGACGGCCGCCCGGTGGTCGCCGCGTACTTCACGACGACGGAGCGCCGGACCGCGGACGGCATGCACGTCGGATGGAGCCCGTTCGTCGCGGCGCTCGCGAGCACCGGGGACGTTCCGGATCTCAGGTACACCCGCCCGTATGTTCCGCAAGCGCCCAGCGGAGATCCCGCGTCTACACGAACCGGCGCGTCCGAGGGTCCACCTTCCCCAGGGTGCACGCCCAGAACGTCATGTCGATCATTCCGAAGGTCAGGCGCAGCATCAGCCGGACCAAAGAGATTGCAAGCCCCAGCACTACCGGCCCGCCTTCCAGTCGACGTCCAGGACCGCGGCGTGCACGGCCGCGACGATCAACGTGAACACCAGCACGCCGCCGGACCAGTTCTTCGCGTTGCCGACCAGTGACGCAACGATCGGCGTGCCTCAGGCGAAGACGGCGTAGAGAGCCGGCACGTACATGGCGACGACCCGCTTCTTCGCCGCGATGAAGAACAACGGCGGCGCCAGCAGACCAAAGGACCCCACGACGACCACGAGCCACACCACCTTGTGCACGGTGGATGAGTACATGCGGGCCCGGATCGGCGCGTTGACGTACGGATTGCTCATCGTCCCCCCTTGCGCAAACCGAGAGCCCAGTGTGACCCACGACACGCCTGCCTGTAAGGGGTTTCACGAGGCTCGCGGGACAGTGAACGCCTCAGCGCTCCCACACGTCCGGTCCGCCGCCCCGCCATTCCACCCAACCCGCGGACGCTACGTCCTCCGGCTGCGGCTCTACACCTTCCAGGCCCGCGCGGCGCAGGAACTCGGCGACGTCGAGCAGCGTGTACGCCATGCCCACGAACTGGTTGTCCACACGCACACGCCGACCGCCATCCTCGGCGGGCGGGTAGACGATCACACGCGGCCCGGCCATGAGATCAGCCTCACGCGCGGAACCGATTCGCGCACGCGGACAACGGCCGTCAGGGCGAGTAACCGGTGGCACCTGGGCGAAACCGGCCGTACCATCCCGCCGCATGAGCGACGACAGCGAGTCTCTGCGGCCTCGTAACCCCTTCCTCGAAGCTGTCGGCAGCGTGACCATCGCCGGAGCGCAGCTGGACTCAAGCCTGCACCACCTCCTCGGCTGGATAGCCGACGAGCCAACACTCCTCGCGTACGCCAACGCCGGGAGCACCGACCAGCTGATACAGCTGTGCCGCTTGGCCCTCGCCGTCAGCCTCACCATCTGGCCGGACGACAAAAAGGCGATCGAGGCATGCCTAAAGCGCGCCGACGATCTCCGCACGCGACGGAACGATGTAGTGCACTCCCTCTACTTCCAGGTAGAGGCCAGCCAGCACGTCAAAGCGAGTAAGCCGATTCGAAAAGGGTTCGGGTATAAGAGCACGAACATCTCTCTCGAGGAGATGGAGGCCGTCGCTGACGAGGTGCAGAAGCTACGCGATGACATGTACGTCGCTGGGTGGAACGCTGTAGCTGTCCAACGTGGAGGACGGCGTGTCCCCACCCGCGCGGAGATCGAAGCAGCCGTCGCCGCAGCAGTCAACGAGGCGATGAACAAGGCCGGAGACGACTCGGCCTCAGAGTGACCGTGAGAGAGTTCCTCGCCGATCCCGGGGTCCGCTCAGCTGCTGCACAGCCGGCAGCGTCCTGCAGACGCAGAAGCCCCGATCGAGTCGCGACGGCCGGGGCTCTGCTGCGTGCAGCTACCGCCGCCACTCCGCACGGTAATCCGCATGGCCGGTGTAGACGCTGGCCGAGTCGAGAAGGTCCGGGCACGGCCACGCGCGGCCGTCGTGGTTACAGGCCAGAGTGCCCCAGTGCTCGCCCTCACACGTTGCGGCATGAGCAGGCGATGCCATGTCGTGCGGGCTGTGACGCAGCAGGATTCGCCGCTTGGCTTCGACCTCAGCAAGAACGCGAGCCGGGTCGAACCGGGTGATGTGCATCGCCGCTCTTCGGTTGGCGTACCGTCAGCGTCGAGGACGACCACTTGGCCCTGATCATCTTCTACGGTTCGCCAGTACCACCGCGAGCAAGAACAGGAAGAAGGGGAACGACCCTGACGGCATGCAGCCATCCATGCGGCTGCCGCGAACACGATGAGGCCCCAGGTGATGTGACCAGCACCGCAGCGACGCGCACGGTGGGCTCGCGCCGGCCGACGAGGACGGGACCGTTCTCGAACCGCCGTGGAACAGCTGCGAGCACAATGGCGGCTTCGATCATTGGGCGGACTGACAGCCTGCCACGATGGCCGATAGCGCCCGGCACCTGAGGCCCCGCCGCATCCCGCGAGGGCGGACGCAAGTTCGATGATCTGGGTTGCCCCGACCCCTCAACTCTTTTACGTGAACCCTGCAACCATACGCTTCGTTTACGTGTCATTCACACGTACACCACGAACCCTGGGGGGACCATGAGCCGCAGAACACTCGCCTGCACCGCCGCCGTCATCGCCATCCTCGCCGCCGGCACCGCCTGCCAGCCCACCAAGACGACCGGCAGCAGCGGCAGCACCGCCACCGCGACGGCCACCGCCACCACCAGCAGCAGCGACAGCACGACCGCCGCCCCGAAGGCTGTACCCAACTTCGTCGGCATGGGCCTCCAATCCGCCCAAGACACCGCCCAGTCCGCCGGGTTCTACACGCTGAAGTCGCACGACGCGCTCGGCCGCGGTCGGCACCAGATCCTCGACCGGGACTGGAAGGTTTGCTCCCAGAACGTGAAGGCGGGCAGCAGCGCGTCGACGGACACCGAGCTGGACTTCGGCGCGGTGAAGCTCGCCGAGACCTGCCCCGCCCACGACCAGGCGCCGCCGTCGGCCGCGGGCGGGACGATGCCGGACTTCCACGGCAAGAGCGTGAAGGTGGCCCGGGATGCGCTCGACTCGAGCACGTCGATCACGGTGAAGGACGTGTCCGGTCAGGACCGGATGGTGCTCGTCGAGTCGAACTGGCAGGTGTGCTCGCAGAAACCGGCGGCCGGCGCGAAGCTGGCCGGGCAGCCGGTGGAGTTGGATGCGGTGAAGTTCGGGGAGAACTGCCCGTAGCCGCCCGGACGTCCGTGCTCCGGGGTCAGCGCGCTGCCACTTGACGTGGCCAGAGGTGGGGTGAGGCGGCTGCCGGCGCTGGCGCGTCGGCGGGTGAAGGACAAACCGCTGCTGCCGCGCGAGGTGGACGACAAGCTCGTGCCGCCCGCCTGGCGCAAGGCCGTATACGCAAACCCGGCGCTGCCCGCGGGGCCATGGACCGGGACGCGTACGTGGTGTGCGTGTTGGAACAGCTGCACCGGGCCCTTCAGCACCGGGACGTGTTCGCCTCCCCGTCGCACCGGTGGTCCGACCCGCGCGCCCGTCTGCTGGACGGCAGGGAGTGGGGCGCCGTCTGTGAGGACGTCCTAGCGGGCCTCAGCTTGGACATTCCCGTCGAGGAGCACCTGGCCGGCCTCGTGAGCGCGTTGGACGCGGCCTGGAAGCTGATGGTCGAGCGACTGGAGGAGGCCGGGAAGGACGCGAAGGTCTCCATCGAGGTCCAGCCGAACGGGCGGACGAAGCTGAACGTGGACGCGCTCGGCGCGCTGGGCGAGCCGAAGTCGCTGCGGTGGCTTCGCCGACGGGTGGAGCGAATGCTGCCGAAGGTGGACCTGCCGGACCTGCTGTTCGAGGTGCACTCCTGGACCGGCTTCCTGAACGCCTTCGTGCACCTGGGCGACGGCACCACCCGCATGAAGGACCTGCACACGTCGGTGGTCGCGCTGCTGGTGTCGGAGGCGTGCAACATCGGCCTGACCCCGGTGGTCAATCCCGCCATCGAGGCCCTGACCCGCTCCCGGCTAGTCCACGTCGACCAGTACTACCTGCGCGCGGACACAATCGCCGCGGCGAACGCCGCGCTGATCGCCGCTCAGGCCGAGGTGCCCATCGTGAGGTACTGGGGCGATGGGCTGCTGGCGTCGGTGGACGGGCTGCGGTTCGTCTCCCCGTCCGCACGATCAACGCCGCGCCGTCGCCGAAGTACTTCGGCTTCAAGCGCGGCATCACCTGGCTGAACGCCGTTAACGACCAGGTCGCGGGCATCGGGCAGATGGTCGTGCCCGGCACGCCGCGCGACTCGCTGCACATCCTGGACGCGCTGCTGAACCTGGACGGCGGGGCCGGAGATGGTGGCGACCGACAACGCCTCGTATTCCGACATGGTGTTCGGCCTGTTCAAGATCCTCGGGTACAACTTCAGCCCGCGGTTCCGGGACCTGGACGACCAGCGGTTCTGGCGGGCCACCATGCCGGGGGTGGAGACGGGGACGTACGTGGTACTGGAGGACATCGCGCGGAACCGGGTGAGCCTGAACAAGGTGATCACGCACTGGCCGGACATGCTTGCGGGTGGCCGGCTCCCTGGTCACCAACCAGGTGAGGCCCTATGACCTGCTGCGGATGTTCGGCCGCGAGGGGCGGCCCACACCGCTGGGGCAGGCGTTCGCCGAGTACGGGCGGATCGCCAAGACCCTGCACCTGCTGGCCGTGGTCGACCCGGTGGACGACACCTACCGGCGGTAGATGAACCGGCAGCTGACCGTGCAGGAGTCCCGCCACAAGCTCGCCCGGGAGGTGTGCCACGGCAAGCGCGGCACCATCCACCAGGCGTACCGGGACGGCATGGAGGACCAGCTCGGCTCGCTCGGCCTGGTCCTGAACGCCGTGGTGCTGTGGACTACGAAGTACATCAACGCCGCCGTCGCCCAGCTGCGCGCCGAGGGCCACGACATCTGGGACGAAGACATCGCCCGGCTGTCCCCGCTCAAGCACAAGAACCTCAACGTGCTCGGCCGCTACAGCTTCACCGCAAGCGTGCCGACCGGCGGCCTGCGTCCGCTGCGCGACCCGGACGCGGCTGGGCCGGATGAGGATGACGACGAGGCGGAGGACTGACCGGCTGCTGGGCGGTGGCCCGTCAGTCACGTGGGGGAGGCCGTCTCAGCGGGGCGGGCGTATTGTCCGTATATGGGTGACGTGTGGTGTGGCTGGTGCGGGGCCCGGATGCAGGGGGAAGCGGTGGGTGGCCGCCGGTACTGCCGGCCGGCGCACCGGCAAGCAGCCTGGCGTGCACGCCGCCGCTGGAGTCAGGCGGCCACGGCCCGGGAAGGGATGGCCGAGGCCGGTGAGGAACTGATCTGTCAGGTACAAACCCTCGCCCAGCGGGCTCATGAGCTGCCGCCGCCGGGGCCGTGCACGCAGTGGCACAGCGCGGCAGTGGCACGCGTGTCGGACCTGGCCGGGCAGCTGGTCAGGGCGGCGGTGCGCGCGGACCGGCAGGCAGGGGCCAGCTGGGCGCAGATCGGTGCCGGTCTGGGCATCAGCGCCGAGGCGGCCCGCAGCCGCTTCGGGCGCACCCGTGGGAGCACTGCGCCGGCCGCTAGGACCGGGTGAACGCCATGCGGCAGCCTGCCGACCCCGGCCTCGAATCTGGTTTCGCTGCGGAGCGCCTGGATTCTGTTGTGGCCGACGTTGTGCGGGAGACCGGTGCGTCGGCTGCCCAGGTGTTTTTGCTGCAGCCCGGAGAGCAGGTGCTGCGGCTGGCGCTGCTGTCGGGTATCTCCTGGCGGATCGCCGCGCCATGGGCCCGCATTCCCGTAGATGCTCCGATCCCGGTGCTGGATGCGATGCGGCAGCGGCGTCTGGTGTGGCTGGGCAGCCAGGAGGAGCTGGCGCGCCGCTATCCCCGGCTCGGGATCGTGCTGCCGTACGACTTCATGCTCGCCGCGGCTCCTCTCACCAGCGGCGACACGGTGTGGGGCGGCATCGTGCTGCTGTGGCCCATCTGGCACCCGCCGCAGCTCAGCGAACACGAACGCCAGGCGGTCACCACCTGCTGCCGACGCGCGGCGGACCTCTTTGAGCAAGCCGCGCAGCGCGGCCGTCCGCTGAGATTTCCTGAGGAGCCTCGGGTTCTTGCCCCGCAGCTTGCAGAGGCCGACCCCGCCGAGGCCAGGGCCGCGCTCTGCTTCACCGAACGCCTTCCGGTGGGCTGCTGCGCCCTCGACCTCGAGGGCCGGCTCACCTTCATCAACGCCGCCGCTGCCAACCTGATGGAGGCCGGCGCCGCCCGTCTGGTGGGCAAACGCCCGTGGGAGGTGCTGCTGTGGCTGCACCACCCGCTCTTCGAGGAGGGCTACCGGGCAGCGTTGATCTCCCGTCAGCCCACGTCCTTCACCGCCGTGCGTCCCCCGGACACGCCGCTGCTCTTCCAGCTCTACCCCGACGGCAGCGGCATCAGCATCTTCATCACCCCCGCCGCACAGTCGGCCGCCACCGGCCCGGGACAGCAGCTGCGCTCTCCGGACGAACCGGTGAGCGCCGCGGGCCTGTATCTCCTGACCCACCTGGCGGCCGCTGTCACACAAGCTGCGGGCGTCCGTGACGTGGCCGAACGGGTCGCCGACCAGATCGTGCCCGCCTTCGGCCCCCAGCGCCTGATCCTGATGACCACGGAGGAAGGCCGACTGCACATCGTCGGTCACCGCGGCTACAGCACCGACTTCGTCCGCCGCTTCGACGGCACCTCCCTGACCTCCGTAACCGCCGTCGCGCATGTCCTGACCACCGGCGACGCCGCCTTCTTCCCCACCTTCGCCGACTTCCAGCGCGCCTATCCCGAGGGCCCCCGCTACGAGAAAACCAACGCCTGGGCCTTTCTGCCTCTGACCGTCTCCGGGCGTCCCATCGGCTCTCTCGTCCTCTCCTATGACCAGCCCCGCCCCTTCCCCCCCGGCAGAACGCGCCATCCTCACCTCCCTCGCCGGACTGATCGCCCAAGCCCTGGACCGCGCCCGCCTCTACGACACCAAACACACCCTCGCCCACACCCTGCAGACCGGCCTACTGCCGCACACCCTGCCCCGCATCCAGGGCCTGGACGTCACCGCCCGCTACCTCCCCGCCGGCCGCGGCATGGACATCGGCGGCGACTTCTACGACCTCATCCGCCGCGACGCCACCACCGCCACCGCGGCGATCGGCGATGTCCAGGGCCACGACCCCACCGCCGCCGCCCTCATGGGACAGGTCCGCACCGCCGTCCACGCCAACGCCACCGCCGGGATATCCCCCGGCAACGTCCTCGCCCGCACCAACCGCCTCCTGACCGACCTCGACCCAGGGCTGTTCACCAGCTGCCTGATCACCCACCTCGATGCGGCCCACCACCGCGCCCGGCTGGCCAACGCCGGACACCCCCCGCCCCTACTCGCCCATCCCGACGGACACGCCGAAGTCCTCCGCCTGCCGCCCGGGCTGCTCCTCGGCATCGACCCCGACGCCAACTACACCACCACCGAGATCCCCCTCCCACCGGGCACCGTCCTCGCCCTGTACACCGACGGACTCGTGGAAACCCCCGGCATCGACATCGACGACACCACCCACGACCTTGCCCAGGACCTCGCCCAAGCCCGGGCCCAGGACCTGGACCACCTCGCCGACACCCTCATCCACCACGCCACACGAGGCGCTCCCCGCCACGACGACATCGCCCTCCTGCTCATCCGCCCGAAACCCAACGGCGGCTGACAGCATCACCGCGGGCACCGCGTCTCTCACAAATGAACAGATGTGAGAGTTCTGCGAGAGCCCCGGAGGTGATCACGTTTTCCCCGGGTCGCCGGTCGCAAAAGCCCTCTCAAAACCCGCGTGTTGTGCGAGGCACTAAGGGCCCGCGCCGCCGAGGGCCCGGGCATCGGGCCGTTGTGCGCCTGAGCGATCAGCCAAGTCGCGCCTGGTGACGAGTGCCGGTGCGCCCGGACAGCTGACCGCGCCCTCTTGAGGCCAGCCGACCGAACGCCTTGTCACAGCATGAACACATCCCATTCCCGCAACGCCCGCTCGCGCGCATGATTCCTGCACGCACCATCGATCCCTGGGGGGACCATGACCAACGACCTGCCGCCGATGCCCGAAACCCCACCGCCCGCACCCACAGAACCTCCGTCCGTACCCACGCCGCCGACCCCGAGGAAGAGACGCATCAACACGCTCGGCGCTGGCATCATCGGCGTGATTGTCGGCGCAGGCCTGGTCGGCGGCGCCTGGCTTATCAGCGCCAACAGCGCCCCCGGCAAGCCCGCCACGTTCACGCTGAAAGGCAGCTTCGCCCTCACCGACTCGGTTTACAACGACCCCGACGACGACAGCTGCCGAGGCAGAACCAACAGCGGCTACGACGACATCGCGGAGGGCACCAGCGTCACGGTGTACGGCGCCAAGGGCGATGTCATCGCCACCGGCAGCCTCGGCAAATCCAAGTCGGATGAGATGGGCGTGACATGCACCTTCAAAATCGCCGTGCCCGACGTGCCCAAGGGGGAGAAATTCTACAAGGTTGAAGTCTCCCACCGCGGAACCGTACAGCTGAGCGCCAAGGAGGCCGAGAACGGGGAACTCGGCGCAAGTCTTGGGTAGCTGACTGGCACCAAGTAAGGCCAGCAGTGCGACTGATGGTCTCCGCCAGGTAACGCCCGGCATGACGAGGCCCCGCCGCGCCCCCGTCGCGGTGGGGCCCGCCTCCTCACCGACCACATCGTCGGCGGCCTCCTCGACCTCGAAGACGACATCGGCGTGCCGGATCAGGTCGGTGAGGCGTCAGCCCGCGCGGAAGCTGTCGCCCCGGATCTTTCCTGAACGGCATACTGCTCATGATGACGACGAACACCCAGAGGATTCTCGACCTCGCCGCGGCCGCACCGGCCAGCCACGGCGAGGAGCTATTGGTGCTCCTTCGCGAGGCGAGCGAGTTGTACCAGCAGGGTCTCGAGGGCCTGCGCCACACCGTGGCGTCTCGCTTCGCCGGGCTATCCACCCGGGCTCTCGTGGCGGCCGCGAACGCGTCTGGCATGCCCTGCGACGCATCCCAGGACCCCGACGAGCTGCTCCTGCTGCTCGCCCTGACCGAGTGGGAGATGACCCCAGCGGCCATGGCCTACACGGAGATGGCAGAAGACGCCGCCCGTCGTGGAGTCTGCCTCATCCCAGAGGAATGAAGCCAGAAGTGGGCATGGATAGCTCGACAGCTAGACACCCACCCAGAACATACGCCATTATATGCGTTGCGAGCCGGGCAGGCCGGCTCCTCGCGACGCGATGGGACGGTTCAGGTCGTGGCTGCCCGATCCACGCCGCACCTCGTCGAGGCTGCAGAGATCGCCGCAGAGCACGGGCTGACGCCCGCACGCATCAGCGCGCTATACCTCGAGCGGGAGACCAGCGGTTTCCCAGAGGTCGTCGGCCACCGCGGCCGCGCCCGCCAGTGGGACAAGAGCGACGTCGACAAGTGGTTCGCCCAACGGAAGCCGCCCCGTCTGCAGCAGCACAAGCCGCCGAAACTCGATCCCGACGAACTGCTCACCGGAGCCCAGGCCTCCAGGTTCCTCGGCTACAAGAACCCTCAGCAGGTCAACACTTATGTGCGGGACCACCCCGGCTACTTTCCCGATCCCGACGTCGTCGAGGAACTGGGCACTACGGAGAGGCCCTACCGCCGGCCGAAGTGGCGGGTGCAGACGCTCCTGGACTGGAAAGACACCCGCCCGGGCAGCGGAAAGCGCAGCATCGAACGCGCAGCACCCGCCCTGCCGGACGTACCCGTCGATGGTGACCCAGATGAGCTGCTGGGCGCATCGCAGGCAGCGTCCCTGCTCGGATTCAAAAGCCTGAACTCCTTCAGCAGCAGTCTGGGCCAGGGCAACCTGCCCCTGCTGAAGACTGTGGACGCCATTTCCGAGAAGGGCGGGCGCCGCCGGTGGACCCGCCGGCGCATCCTTGAGCAAGCCGCGCAGCGCAAAGCCAAGTGACATAACCGGCAGGTGGCCGTTCGGCCCACCGCCCCCCATAGACGCGGCATCCAGTTATGGGTTGTTGATCCCCTGCGGACCGGATGTCGCACGATGGCCGGCATGGCGTGGCTCGCCACCACGCCCCGCAGCAGCCCCGGCTCCTGCGGACCGGCCATCGCCGCACTTCCGGTGATACCGCCCTCCGCGCACGCCAGCCGACCTTGCCGAGGCTGGTCAGCGGACCTCAAAGCAAGCCTGTCCCTGCGCGCGGGCGGGGCTGGTGGTCGGGGTCATGAACCCCGACCACGGCCCCGACCACGAGGCTGTTTCGCGTTCGTGACCATGGTCGGGGCTTCGTGGTCGGGGGTTGGGTAGGGGACCACGGGTTTCCTCAAAGAATGCCCATGACCAGCCCCACACCGAGCACTCCGGCCACCAGCTTGGCCCCCAGCCCTGCCGAACCGCTGCGTCACCAGGTCCTGGCCGCACTCGCCCAGCACCGCATCGCTACCACCAGCCAGTTGCGCCGCATGCTGCGGCCGGACGGCACGCGGCAGCTGCTGTCCCGAGTCCTGAACAAGCTGCGCTCCGACGGCTTCGTCGACTACACGGTGCTACCGGATGCAAGCCGGTCACGTACCAACGCCTGGTACCTCACGCAGGAAGGCTCGCGCCTGACCCGGGACCTGCCTGTCCTGCGGGGGCGGCCGCCCTACCCCATCACCTCGACCACGGCAGCGTCGCTGAAGACCCCGCACACGCTCACCGTCGTACGCACCCACCTCGCCTTCGCCGCAGACGCCCGCCGGCTCGGGCACGAGCACGGCCCCTGGGACTGGACCCCTGAGGTATCCCACTCCATCGGCGACGGCGAGCGGATCGTGGCCGACGCCGTGATGTACTACACGGTCATCGAGAGCGAACACCGGCGAAAGCTGCGTGCCTTCGTGGAAGTCGATCGCAGCACCATGAGCAGTGAGCGGCTGGCCGTGAAGCTGATCGAGTACGCCCGCCTGTTCCAGTACGAGGCCCAGCCCGTCGGCCGGCACAGGCAGGCCGCCGCGGGTCCTGCCTGGCTGCGCTGGTATCCGGTCTTTCCCCGTGTGCTCTTCGTGCTCACCGGTGCCTCCCGGGCCAGGCTGGAGAATCGGATGAGCGATCTGCAAGCGATGGTGGCTCAGCATCCGCTCGTAGCGGCCCTCGCCCGGGAAGTCCGACTGGGAGCCGCTGTACTCGAAGACCTTGAGCAATACGGTCCCGACCAGTCCGTATGGGTTCCTCTGACCGGCGGGAAGCCTCGCCCGTGGACGGAGTTGTGAGTCTCCTGCACGAGCGATAGCTGGGGAGCCGAGCTGCTCGGCTACGGCAGCACGGCCTCCTTCTCCAGCGCCCTCCACTAGGACGTTTCCTCCGGATCAGTGACGGGAGTATAGGCGGTTGGCGAGCCGATACCCGGTGGGGATGGGGCCGTACGTGTTCGAGCGAGGCGTACGATGCCTGCCGTGGATGCCTCACACGACAACTTGCGGTGCGGGCTCTGTGGGCAGGTTATGGATGCCCAGCACGAGCAGAACCACGAGGAACCGGTGGTCAGCGCTGGCAGGAGCATGGAGTACGTCGTTATCGAACTGCGTGGAGCAACTGCTCATTGTCAAGCCGTCGATGAGCCGTCTCGAATGTTCAAGACCGGGGCCGACGTGCTGGCGGAGCAATTGGGGATTGCCCTGCCCAATCTTCTTGGCTGCCACTACACGTGCTGGGAGACGCCTGGGGAATACGGTGTCTTCCGGCGTGCCTTCGAACTGGTCTGACCTGTGACAGTGCGCCGGACCGTTTCAATTGGATCATCTGATCGTTGACCGATGCGTGTCGTTGAGTGACGCCCAGTGGGCAAGGATCGAGCCGTTGCTGCCGGACCGGACTCCGAGGCGGGGTGGGCGGTGGCGGGATCACCGGCAGTTGATCGACGCGATCGCGTTCAAGTACCGCACCGGCACACCCTGGATGGACCTGCCCAAGCACTTCGGGTCGTGGAAGGGCGTCCACAACCGGCTGCGGAAGTGGGCCGCCGACGGCACCTGGGAGCGCGTGTTCACCGCTCTGCTGGCCCAGGCCGACGCCGAAGGCGATCTCGCCTGGGTCGTCGCGGTCGACTCCACCGTCGTCCGGGCTCATCAGCACGCCGCCGGGGCCCGTCAAAAGGGGCCCCAGCCGGCGAGCCGGACCATCATGCCCTCGGACGGTCCCGCGGCGGTCTGACCACGAAGATCCACCTCGCCGCGGACAGCCGCTGCCGTCCGCTCGCTTTCGTCCTCACGCCCGGGCAGGCAGGGGACGCCCCCGCCTTCGACCAGGTCATGGCCCGCCTGCGAGTGCCGCGGCCGGTCGGCCGACCCAGGACCACTCCGGAAATGGTCCTGGCCGATAAGGCGTACTCGTCCCGGGCGATCCGCGGTCATCTGCGACGGCGTGGGATCCGGGCAGTGATCCCGCAGCCCGCCGACCAGGCCGCGAACCGCAAACGGCTTGGCCGCCTCGGCGGCCGTCCGCCGGCCTTCGACCGCGAGGCATACAAGCAACGCAACACAGTCGAGCGGTGCATCAACAGGCTCAAGCAGTGGCGCGGTCTGGCCACCCGCTACGACAAGACCGCCACGATCTACCTCGCCGGACTCCACATCGCCGCCATCTTCATCTGGTCCGCGCGGTGATCCGAAAGAAACTGCCTAGGGGCGCATCCCCGAACTGCCCGAGCCGGACGCCTTGGTGAAGGAGAAAGGCAGCCGTGGCCCGGGCCGCAAGAAGTGGCGTCGGGCGACCGTCGTCGCTGTCGCCCGCAAGCGCGGTGTACTGCCGGCCGCCGAGCAGGACAACGACGCGGACCTGGTCGGCGCCGCGGAAGCGGCCCGGATCCTCGGATACAGCAACGCCGACAGCTTCATCAGCGCACTCGGGCACGGCCTCCTGCCCGACCTCGAGCAGCCCGACGGTTACGGGTACCGGCGCGGCAGCGCCGGCCGTCCGCGTCAGCAGCGCTGGAAACGCTCCCGCCTCAAGGAACTGGCCGCCCGCCGGTCCTCGACGTCCTGACTGCAGCGCGCACAACCGCGCGCCAGGCGGGATACCGTAAGACCGCGGCCTCTGGTTGAAGGGATTGACGAACTCCCGGGCGGGCCAGACGCCGCACGGTGGCCAGTATGGAGAGGCCAGCCACCTCTCCGCCGCGGAGCCGCACGGCTTCGCGGAACCGGCCATCGCCGCTGGCACACGACCGCCACGTTCCCAAACTGCCTGCGGTCCGCCTCGCCTGCCGCCCGCGGCCCAGATCACAACGAAAAGCGTCGTCGTGCACGAAACGCGCCATGCGACCCGCGCGACCACGTGCGGGTGGGGAGCGCCCGTAGGGAATCTCACCCGAGACCGGACCTGGCCCCTACGCTGGCAGTGACAAAGGTGCTAGGAGGGGCAAAGCCGTGATGTCTCAAGATGCATCCCCGGACCCGTTCGCTGACCCGTTGGTGTTCGGCCAACGCCTGCAGATCCTGCGCACGCGCAGGGGTATCACCCGAGAACAGCTCGGTGGGCTGGTTGGTAAGTCCGGTTCATGGGTCAAGGGCGTCGAGACCGGTCGCTTGGGGACACCCAAGCTCGACATGATCCTGCGCATCGCCGAAGTGCTGCGCGTGAGGGATCTGGCGGATCTCACCGGCAGCCAGTCCATGCACACGCACCTGTTCACCGGCCCCGGCCACCCACGGCTTCCCGCTGTGAAGGCTGCGGTCGACGCCTTTCCGGTGACCACGCAGCGCGCGGCGCCGCCGGCCGCGCACCTTCGGGCACGTCTTGCACGGGCCTGGTCGGCGCGACACTCGGCGTCGAACCACCGCGAGGTGATCGGAGCACTTCTGCCGGGCCTGATCGGCGATGCGCAGCTGGCCGTGCGGCAGGCCGAGACCGGCGCGGACCGTAGAGCTGCGCAAGCCGTGCTCGCCGAGGTCTATTCGCTGACCCAGTTCTTCGTGGCCTACCAGCCCGATGCTGCCTTGTTGTGGCGGGTGGCGGAGCGCGGGCTGGTCGCTGCGCAGGAGTCGGAGGACGCGCACGCGATCGGTGTTGCCGCCTGGCTGGCGGGCCAGGCGCACCGGGATGCGGGGCCAGGGCACTTTGAGGCTGCGGACGCGGTGAACCTCGAAACGCTTGCCTATCTTGAACCGCTCCTGCCCGATGCTTCCCACGAGGTTCTCGCGATCACCGGTGCGCTGACCTTCGAGGCCGGATACACAGCGGCCCGGCGCGGTGAGACCGGCACGGCGTGGCGGTACTGGGACCAGGCTCGTGAGATGGCAGCCCGGCTACCTGAGGGCTACTACCACCCTGTCACCTCCTTCTCCCGGGCCATTATGGGCGCGCACGCCGTCACGGTGGCTGTGGAGCTCCACCAGGGCGGCGAGTCCGTGCGCCAGGCCGCTGCGGCGGATGCTGCCACGATCCCGTCCAGGCCGCGCCGAGCCCGACATCGCATCGAGGAGGCTCGCGGCTACCACCTCGACGGACAACCGGACGCCGCGCTCGCCACGTTGAACCAAGCGCACGAGGCAGCTCCCGAGACAATCAAGTACAACGGCTACGCGAAGCGAATCGTCCTCGAAGAAGCCGAGTCGAAGAACCCGGCCCGGCGCCGACGGGCATCCGAACTTGCGGTAAGGCTAGGCCTCTTGGCTGCATGACGGTCAGGGGCACAATCTGTGCCCCTACCCTCCCATCGCCGCTTCTACGGTCGAAGACCACAAGACCCCGGCGACCGCTCACGACGGTCCCGGGGCGTGGCCAACGCTGCAAGGAGCGTCGACATGACGAACGGTACCGCCCGCCCCCTGGAGCGCCCGGCACGCGCCACAATGGTGCTCCGCGTCTACACCGTCACACGCGAAGGCATCGTGGCGCCGCCGCGCGCCACGGTGACCGTGCCCCACGGTTTCAAGCCCGCACGCGAGTTACTGAACACCCAACTGCCGCCCTGCGCATGCCCCCTGCACCGCACGGCAGGTGCTGCCCGATGAACGCCATCCCGGGTGCGCAGGCTGGAACATTGCCGGTGGACGTGGAGATGATGCGGGAGAGCACCAGCCGACTGATCGGGCCGGACACCGCATCGCTGGAAGGCGAGAAGTTGGCCTGGCTGACCAGCCTGATGCGCGGCCACATCCAGTTGATCATCCCGGAGATCGAACAAGCGGCCGGAAAGCTGCCGGAAGATGACGTGCCCCGGTACTGCGCGCTCGCCTGCATCGGCGAGGCCCGCGCGAAACTGCGGACCACAGCCGACGCCGGGCCGCACAGGGCTGCGGCCCACGCCCGGAAACTGGCCCGCTCCCTCATGGCCTTGTGTGACCACTACGAGGCGCTGACCGGCGTGGCGATGTGCCTGGTGTGCGACAAGCCGATCAGAGACGGCGAGGACTCGGTGCCGTACAGCCAGGTCAGTTCCTCCGGTGGTGCCGCCTGCGCGGGCCGCATCCACGCGCAGTGTTCCCGCATCGGACGCCGTCGCCGCCGCTGACGAGCGCTCCTGAGCCCCCCGGGCCACCGCGGACAGCAGATGGCCGCGGGACACCTGCCGGCTCGGGGCATGACACCTACCCAAGCCGGCCCCGTGGGTGGACGAACCGCATCAGGCACTTAAACGCCTCCAGCGGCGTCACAGCGACTGCCGCCCACTCCCACCCGTAACCGCATACCGATGGAAGATCAGCCGATGACCGCCCACCCCACCAGCCCTCCAAGCCCCATCATGAGCCGACTCGTGCCCTACATCACCAGCCGCGAAGGCGAACACCCCGACTTGCTGTTATCGCTGCGCGGCACACACGGCCCCGACGGGCGCCTGCAACTCGGCTACTGGGACGAACTGCGCGAGGACCGCGACCTGCGCGGCGTGCTATGGGGCCGCTGCTCCCAAACCATCGGCGCCGACGGCCTGCCCACCGGTCGGCCGCAGTGGCGCATGGTCCACCCCTCCCGGCAACGCGAATGCATGGAGCAGCTGCGCTGCCAGGTCTGTGCCCAGAGCGCTCGCAGCCGCCACGGGATCATCTTCCTCGCCGGACCGGGTGAGGTGCAGCCCGAGCAGGCGGTGGTGCGCACTACGCAGCCCCCGGTCTGCCTCAAGCACGCCTGCCTGGCCGCGGAGCAGTGTCCCCATCTGGACGGCCGGCCGACCGTGTTCCTGGTGCAGAGCGCCCCGCTGTACGGAGTGATCGGCACCCCCTACCAGTACGGCAACGGAGGGCTCCAGGCGCTGCCCGCCACCGACGAGGCGCTGCCCTACGGACATCCGGGACTGCGCTGGTACCTCGCCTCGCAGATGGTCCGCAGGCTCCGCGCCTACACCGTCATCACCCTGGACGACCTCCCCGACCCCTGACCCCGCAACTGTCCAAGTCCCCGTCCCTTGCCCGAGTGTTCCCCCGACGCAAAGGCCGGACGGGTCCCCACCCTGGTGCCGGGTCGCCCCACCCCTCCCCTACACGGCCCGGCGCCAGGCCCAACCACCAGGCGCCCGTCCGACGCCTGCACCCATCAAGTCCCTCGTACCACAGGGTTTTTCGAACAATTTCTCCATGCCGACCGCTGTGCCTGCCGTATCGCCGAGGTTGCCGGGGGTGGGCTGTGGTCCTCGGCGGCACCGCTCCCGGCACGGTGCAGCGTCCGCCGCGGCGCGCCCTGCAACGGTCCGCGCTCAGTCGGCCACCGACTCAAGGGAGCGTCTCCCCAGCCACACTGGCCCCATGCGTATCTGCAACCGCCGGCACGCCGTGTGCCCCCGACTGGGACTCCCTAGCCCGGCACACCGACCTGCATGGCCCTCTGCGCCAGGTGGGTCGCCACAAGCCGCGAAGGCCGCCCGATCAGTCAGCCTGGGTCTGGCTCGCTTCGAGCAGCTGCTTGAGGCGGGCCAGATCCTTGGTGTTCGCCCGGCGCATCGCGGCGGCCATCATCGGCGCCGCGACCTTCGCAAAGCCGGCGGGTTCGCCGCGGTTGCGCAGGGTCATCCGAGTGTGTGTCGCATCGACGGGCTCCCAGGTGTAGGTGGTCTCCATCGGAAACGGGCCCTGCGCGGTCCGCATCACCATCCGGTCGGGGCCGTATTCGACGACCTCGTAGGTGTAGGTGAGGGTGCGTCCGAGGAAGTTCGCCACGAAATCCAGCTGCGAGCCGACAACGAGTGGTGGCTCGGTACGCCAGCGAACGGAGGCGATGTTCACGTACCACTCGGGCGCCTTGTCGGGGTCGCCAGCGTAAGCGGCCACCTCGGCGCGCGGACGGGCGATCACGGTCTCGGTCAGCACGTCGACGGCCACGGTCTTCTCCTGAACTCGTGCCAACTTCACATGGTGACGGATCGTTCGCTCCTGTCGGGGCGACGCGCCGCGGCGATGCCGTGCAAGCCAGGTGGGGGGCATCCACGGCGCCGCTGGCCCTGCATGGCGGCCACGCAGGGCGGAGATGTTATGGGATCCCGTAAGTGTCACCTTGGCCACGCGCCGCGCTGACCGGAACCGTGTGGCCGAGCGCCACCAGCCGGTGTAGCGCCACGACCAGCAGTCGCGGTTTCGAAGTCCCGTTCGCCCGTGATCGCAATCGCGGGCGTTCTTGCTGTTCAACGCCTCTCCAGACCAGGGCGATCACCTCCGGGTCCCGCACGGTACCGGACCCGGTACCGGGCACTCGCCTCGGCGAGCATGCGCAACCACTCACGGGCGCCGATGCCATGGTCACCGGGGTCGAAACTTCCTCCCGTCACGGCCAGCTAGACGGCCCTGACCACCTCGCACGGCACGTCCGACTCCAGCAGGAGCCGGACATCCCTGCCGAGCTGGTGGTCCTCCTCCTCGCGGGCCGTCTCCGCGGCCAGTTCCAGTACGGCCGAAGGGTCCGGGCGGGACCCCTTCGCGGAGCACAGTTTCCCGCTGAGTCCGCTGAGGCCGAAGTCCCCTTCGTACTCGACGTAGTACACCTCGCGGTGCCTGGTCATGCTGCCTCCCCGGTACACGGGCGCCCCCTGTTCGAGGGGCGCCCGTGTCTTCACTGATCTTCAGGGTCTTCTGCCGGCGTCCGCTATCTCTTCGGAAGCGGGAAGGACGTGTAGACGACGAACTTGGTCGGCTTGTGCTGCTTGCCCACGTACTTCAGCAGGATCCGTACCTTGGTGCCGGCCGCCTCACCGGCTCGGGGGCCGCCTCTCGTGAACACTCGGCCCGGGGAGGCCGGGTCGTTGCGAAGGTCCCAATCGGCAAGGCGTCCGTCTTGGGGTTGAAGATGTAGCCGGGCTTCCCCTGTTTCCTCGCCTCCCTGTCCTTCCAGTCCTTCAGCTTCTGGGCGTTGTTACCCGACGACTCCCACTCCCGCATCGCCTGCTCGACTGCCTTCTCGGCGGTGGCCTCATCGGTCCACACACCCACGATTCCCGGGCCGCTGGCGCTCTGGGCCCTGTTCCACGCCTGTTGATCGGGCACGTCGACGTGCTTCTCGATGGTGTGGGCCCCGAACTTGCCCTCGTCCACCCGCACACTGGTGCAGTTGTGTACGAGGACGTCCGTGGACCCCTCGCCCCGCGAGTGGACGAAGAAGGTGTGCAGGCCGCCGACAGTGAGGTCGTACACCGTCCGCGGGGCCAGACCGAGCCGAGCGCAGACGACGCCAGGGCCCTGCTGGAGGACACGCTCGACCACTGGATGGGGGTGAGGCGACCGTTCTGGACATGCCAAGGGTGAGTTCCATAGCGACGCCGCTGCAGGTAAGCAGCCTGCCGCAATGCAGACGCCTCCACAGTCCTGATGGCGGCCGGGCCCGGGGCGCGTGGCGAACCCTTCTCCGAAGGGGGGTTGCCGAGAATCTGCGCCTCACGTGGGCTGCCCCCACCGACCCGAGGGAGGAAAGCCGGACGGCGTTTCTCCCCCGGGGATTGGTCCCGGGGGAGAAACGCCGTCCGTGTCGCTATGGCTGCTCGACCAGGTATTCCACTTCTGACACCAGGAACTCTCCGTAGTGCATCGCCGACCCCAGCACGCGTAGTCGCGCGTACTGCTCCTGGGAGAGCTTCGCGCCAACCCGGTGCCCGGTCTCGGAGATTGCTCTCAGCAGCAGTCGGAACGCCAAGTCGGGCGTGCAACCGGTGGCGCACCGGACCAGGGCGTGCCGGATGCCGTCCGGCAGGATTCGGGCCTGGTCGATCTCGGCCAGGACCGCGTCCAGGATGTCGGCACCGTGCTCGGTGTCGGCGCCGGTGAGCACCGCGACGACGTGTCTGACGGCCAGCCAGGCATCACACAGGTGGACGATGGTCTCCATCCATGCGGATCCCGAGGTGAAGCCCCTGCGCGGGTCGGAGAACGTTCCTTCCGGATTTGTCGCGGCCTGCCACAGTGTTTCGATCGTCGCTGTGTCGAGGTTGTCGAGCAGCGACTGCGCGTCCCGACGGATGGCCAGGACCGCTTCCGGCTCGAGATCCGGATCCAGGTGGTACCGGACGGCCTCATCGCCGGTGGCCCCGTTGTGCGTCCAGTCCGCGTGGAACATGGTGGTCAGCCACGTCAGGCCGAAGTCGGCGTCGTCGAACCGCTTCATTCGCACCTCCTACGTCGGGAACGCGGTGAACACATAAAACCCTCCTTTGTGGCCCTTCGCGCGCTTGAGCACCACACGGTAGGTGTTCTTCGCGGTTGTGATGCTCCTGTCGCTGTGGGCCACATACCCGATCGAGCTTTTCTCGGGGTAGATCCCGGTCAGGGCTCTCTCTCGCTGGCTGCCGCGCAGCCACCTCTGGATCTCCGCCGCCTTGGTGGCCAGGCAGTGGTCCACAACCGCCTGTGCGGTTGCGAGGTCTGTGAACACACCGTTCACTCCCTTGTTCACGGCTAGGTCCTTGGCCCTCCCCTCGGTGACGAAGCTGGCTCCTTCACCGGCCGTGTGCTCGTCGAGCGTGTGAGCCAGGCCGCGGAACGCCTCGGCGTCGGCGACCAGATTGTTGCAGTTGTGGACGAGTACTGGGGTGTTGCCGGCCACCGCGTAGAAGGTGTGCAGACCGGACACGGTCAGGTCGTACACCGTTCGGGGCGTCGAGCCGTCCCGGACGCGGATCCCGGCCACTGTGCGCTGGGTGCCGTCCGGGGTGCGCAGGGCGTCGCCGACGTGCAGGTCGGACGCGAGGGTCCAGGCGCGGCCGGTGACGAAGAGGCGGTGTCCTGGTGTGCTGGTGAGACGGCCGCCGTCATCCAGCGTGATGTCGAGCAGTTCGACTGTAGTGTGGTGGAAGGTGCGCGTCACCGGTTCGCCTTCGGAGCGCCAGGTCCCCGGGTCGGCGGCCAGCAGCCGGTCACCGGTGTGCACGTCACGGATCGCCTTGCGGCTGCCGTCGGCCATGAGTACCGCGGTGGTGCCGGGGAAGCTGTTGACCCGGCACGCTGTTCGCAGCTCCTCGTAGACGTCCACCGAGTGTTCGATGTCGGCCAGCGCCTCGGCGTCGACGTCCAGCGCCTTCAGTGCCTTGAGTGCGTCGGTGATCCCTTCACCGGATCGAAGGGCGGCGTCCACGCCTCGGATCGCCTCGGCGACCTTACCGAGCGGTCCGCCGAGCGGCAGCCAGGTCGCGGCCCATGCGCAGTCGCCCAAGCTTCCGCTGCCGTCACCGTGAACCTTGTGGTAGCAGCCGGTGAAGTCGCCCTTGATCGAGTTGAAGATGCCCTTCCAGAGATCCACGGTCACGTCCCACGCGGGGACCTTGACCTTTTTGGTCAGGTTCGGGACCGTCAGGGTTTTGAGGAAGACCGTGTCCTCAGCCGGGCAGCCCGCCTCGGTGGCGGGTACGTCCGGGTTCAGGCACAGGTAGTAGCTGACCACCGCGTCGAAGTGCGCGATGAACACCATGGTGTTGCAGTCGAGGCCGTGGCACTCGTTGGGCAGCTGCTCCGGCTCGCCATGCTGCTTGATGTCGTCGATGACGGAGAACACCCCGCCGACACCGGTCGCCGCGCCTGTCTGCACCTGCTCGTTCGCCTTGGCCCGTTCGGCCTTGTCGGCGGCGTCCTGGGCTTCCTTGGCGTACTTGTCGGCGTCTTTGGCGGCCTGTTCTGCTTCGGTGGCGGCGGCGTCGGCGCGTTCGGCTGCCGCGCGGGCGTCCTTGGCGTCCTGTTCTGCCTGGGTCGCCGCGGAGCGGGCGGCGGAGGCGTCGAGTTCTGCCGTGTCGGCGGAGTCGCGGGCGTCCTTGGCGTAGCCCTCGGCATTGCCTGCCGCGGTGTCGGCGGCTGAGGCGTCGTCGGCGGCCTGTTTGTCGTAGTTGATGGTGCGGGCAAGGGACGCGGATGCTGCTGCGGTGGCGTTGGCTGCGTCGGCGGCGTAGCCGAGGGCGTCCTTGGAGTAGGTGCGGGCGTCGGCGGCGTACTGGGCGGCGTTGGCCGCGTGCTGGTAGGCCTCCTTGGCGTCGCCGGTGGCCTGGTCCGCGAGACTTTTCGCGGCCTGGGCCTCGGCGGCGGCATTCTTGGCGTGCGCGTCGGCGACGGCCTGCTGCTGCTCGGCAATCGTCTTGGAGCTCTGCCCGGTCAGGACCACCAGACCGGCGGCCGAGTCCGTGTCGACATAGGGTGAGCCCAGTTCCACGGCGTCGTTGGCGGGGGCGGCGACCTGTTGGGCGGCCTTGCCGGCGTCGACGGCGGCCTGGGCGGTGACGTGGGCGTAGCCGGCGGCCTTCGCGGCGGCCGCGAGTGCGGTGCCGGCCTCCTTGTTGGCCGCGTCGGCCTGCGTGCGGGCGTCCTTGGCGTGCTGTTCGGCCTCGTCGGCGAGCTTGACCGCGGCCTTGGCCTCGGCGGAGGCGTCCTGGGAGGCCTTGACGGCATCAGCGACGGCGCTGGTGGCGGTCTTCACCGCGGCGTCGGCCTTGAGCTTGTCGGCCTGCGCGGCGTCGGAGGCGGCGCGGGCCCGCTTCGCGGCGGCCTCGGCGCGGGTGGCCGCGGCGTCGGCGTCGGCTGCCGCCTGGGTGGCGGCGTCGGCCTCGGAGCGGGCCCGGCCAGCGGCGGCTTCGGCGTCGTCGGCGGCCTTGTCCGCGTCGTTCGCGGCCGCGCGGGCGGCGTCGGCCGCGTCCCCGGCGTCGAGCTTGTCGGCGTAGGCGTCCTTGGCATCGGCCTTCGCGCGGGCCGCTTCGGCCTTCTGCTCGGCGTCCCAGGCGTCATCCCGCATGGCCTGGGCGTGGTCACGGGCCTTGACCGCGTCGTCGCGCCGGTCCCCGGCGGTCTTCTCGGCGGCCTGCGCCCTGTCCTTGGCGTCCTTCGCCTTCGCCGCCTGCGCCTCGGCGTTCTTTCGGTGCTCGGCGGCCTCGGCCCGCTTGGCGGCGGCGTTCTCCTTCTCCGCCTTGGCCGTCTTCTCCTCGGCCTCGGCGGCGAGCCGCTTGGCGTGCGCGTCGGCGGCGGCCGCCTTCGCATCGCCTTCGGCCTTCAGCGCGTCGGCGAGCTTCGCCTGGGCGGTTTCCTTGTCCTTCTTCGCGTTGTCCCGGTGCACTCTCGCGGCGTCCGCCGCGGCCTTCGCCTGCGACTCGGCCGTTCGCGCGGCCTCCTTGCGGAACTCCGCCTTCGACTGGGCCGCCTGCGCGAGCGCACGCTGCGCGATGGTCTGGCTGTCACCGACCGAGGCGCGGGTGGCGGCCTCGGCCGTCTCTCCCGCCTTCACCATCGCCTGGAGGGCGGCGGCAGCACCGTTGGTGACCTGAGCCTTCTGCTGGCCCACCAGCAGGCCACGGCCCCGCGGGGCACCGTTGCCGTCCGCGATGGTGTAGGCGGCCTGGGTGGCCGTGTCCGAGCCGGCGGCGGCCTTCTTAGCGATCTCCAGCTGGGAGCGCAGGACACCGAGCTGCTTCTTGGCCTGCGCCTGGGCGTCCGTGATGCCCTTCTTCGCCTTGTCGAACTGGGCCTTGTCCGGGTAGTCGAGCTTGTCGGTGCCCTCGTGGCCCTTGGCGACGAGCCGGAACTTCTGCGGGTCGCTGCCGTTGCAGTCCCACTGCCACGAGTCGTAGCCGTTGTCGAACTTGTGTAGGTCCAGGCACTTGTCCGTGGCGGCGTTGCGCAGCTCGCTCGCGGCGCGGACGTCGAACTTCCACTGCTGCGCCGCGGTGTTGTTGCACGTCCAGATCTGGATCTTCGTGCCGTTGGTCGCATTGCCGCTCTGCACGTCCAGGCACTTCTGGGCGTTGACGTTGTACAGGGCGTAGCCGTGGGGGTAGCCGAAGATCTGCCACTGCTGGGCGGCGCTGCCGTTGCAGGTGTAGATCTGCACCGCGGTGCCGTTGGTCTTCCCGCCGCCCTGCACGTCGAGGCACTTGCCCTTGGCGGCCTCGACCTGGATGACCGCGGGCGACTCGCCGATCCATCCGATGCCGCCCGGGGCCCAGTACTCCTGCCAGCGGGTCAGATGGTCGGCGATCCAGGACTGGCCGAGCATCTCCCCAAGCGCCTTGGCACCGGCCGCAAGAGCCTTGGTGGCGTCGCGGTTGGCGTCGAGGATCTGGTTGCGCTGGCCGGCCTGGGAGGCGACCTCCTGCTGCCACTCGCCGGACGCGGCGGCGACCTCCTTGCCCAGGACCTTGTCCGGGTCGACAGGGGTACGCCAGGCACAGGACGCGAACCGGGTCTTCAAGTCCTCCACAGCGAGGCGGAATTCGAGGCTTCCGGGCTCGGGCGCAGTGCGCGGGAAGCCGCCCGAGGACAGGAACAGCCGGGCGTTGTCCGCGCCGACCGGCTCGATCGACCAGTTGACCAGCGCGTCCCACGCCTGGTGCTCGGCGGACGCCTGCCCCCAGTCGGGCGCCGACGTGGTCGGATCACTGCCGTAGAGCGGCTCACCGAGGTCCCTGACGGCCTTGACCGTGGCGTCGTCGGCCTTGGGGGTCGGGTCCTTGTAGAAGTCGTCCTCGCCCTTCCAGAACTGCTCCGAGACCCACTTGAAAAGGCCGGTCTGCGCGAAGAAGTTCTGCCGGTCATCGCCCGCCATACCGGGGGGCCACTCGAAGTCGGCTTTCGACTCGAAGCCTCCTGGGGTGGACAGGCCCTGGATCTTCCAGTCGCCGATATGCGCGTAGAGCGCCGACTCCTCCTTGTCCGCGGCAGCCTTGTCCTGGTCATAGGCCTTCGACAGCGGCGTGTCGGTCCAGTAATCCCGGTTCGCCGCCCCATGCAGCTTGTCCGCGGGCTGGTTCAGCGCACCCTGCGCAAGGCCGTACATGCCCGGCCCGCCCAGCCGCAGCGCGCCCGCCATCAGACACTGGTCCTGCCGCAACTGCTCCGCACCCTTGGCATCGAAGCCGTCGTAACTGTCGGCGACAGGGACGGAGGGAGGCAAAGACGAGCCCGGCTGCACCGCGAGACCGGCCAGCACGGCCAGGCTTGTGACGGCGGTGAGAGCCGGGGCGAGTTTGCGTGGTCTCCGGGTCCGGGGCAGCCGGAACCAAGGTCTGGAACGCACGAGACGCATCTCTTTCTTCATTCATGGGTGTGGACCGGGAGAACGGCCAACGAAGAAGGAGCAGCCGGACCCCGCCCTTGAACGCGGAAGCGCCAGCCCGAATCAACGCCTACGAACGCCTGGAACGCAGGTACGACGGCACGACGCTGAAACCCTCCCCGTGAGCGACAGTGCTCCCGCTGCCGCAGATCGACACGCACCGACACGGACTGGTCAAGATCCGTTCACAGCGCGGCCATACCTTACGCACGCACAGACGATTTCACACAGACGTTTGTTTTACTGGACGAAGACGCTGGCCTGAACCAGCCATGGCGGCGACTGACCGACAGGTGCGAACAATCCCCTTCGCTGCAAGGGTGTTCTGTGAAGTCACTGTGCAGTTTCTGTCTGTGGAGACAGCGAAAACAAGGGCGTAAACACGTAAGTGATGGCCGATTCTCGCCGTTGGCGCGCGGGCCGGGGGACGGCTGTGGCAGTGGGAACGGCCACCGAGCCGAGGCAGATACGGCGTGCGGGACGCCGGGCTAGCCAGCCCAGGGCGAGGTGCTGGGCGCGGGTTGCGATCGGGGTGAAAACGGCGATCTGGTGCGGCCGTTCGGGCAGGCTGCCGTCGGTCGGCACAGTCCAGTCCTTCCAACCCCATCCGGTTCGTTCCCAAATCGGGACCGGTTCGCAGCCAGTGGTGCGCGGCGCCTCGGAGCAGACATGCCCGCCGCACACAGCGCGGGACCGTTCTCTCTCCCAGCGCTGCGGCTGCTGCCCGAAGGGGCTCAGCCGCTGAGCGATCCTGGGCGCCGGCGGGATGCAGTCGGTCATGGGGTGATCCCTTCCACAGGGCTGGTCGATGCGGTGGCGCAGGTGGTGCAGCGGCCGTCGCCGTCGGGGTGGGCCCGCCGGGGGGTTGGTCCGGGGCAGGTGCGGCACAGCGGCCAGCCGAGGCAGGCCGGGCAGAGGTCTTCGCCGGGGGCGGTGTGGGGAGCACCGCAGCCGGCGCACTCGACGAGCGCCCGGTGGGTCAGGGCCTCGGTCACGGTGCGGGCGGCAGACGCGGTGGACGACCGCGAGGTCACCGGCCACTCGGACGGCTCGTCCTTGGGGGGCGCGCCGCGGTGATGGCTGACGACGGTGTCGGGTGGCGGGTAGGCCTGCGCGGCTCGCAGGCGGGCGGCGATGATCGCCCCGACCGAGGTACGCACCGGGTTCGGCAAGGACCGGCCGGTGATCACGTGGCGCAGCTGCTCTGCGCTCCAGCCGGCCTCCATCATCACGGTGACCACGCGGCCCTGATCAGTCAGCGCCCTCCCAGTCAGCAGCAGTTCCGGGCGGCCCGCCCCGATCTCGAGCAGCAGCCGGATCCCCGGATGCAGGCCGTCCGCCGGGACCGCGGCCGCCGAGGACGCTGATGCGTCCGGCTGCTTGGTCCCTGCGAGCGTCCGCGCGGCGTCGCCGCGGCCGCACGGACGGAGGGGTCTGGTGTTCTCTTTGCTGGTGTTCTTTCCGTTGGTGTTCTTAGCGGACCGATGAACCGACGTCGGGTCATCCACCGGTGGAAAACCCGACATCGGCTGCGACCTGCTGCTTTGCAGGCTGGGCAGGTCGGTGATGACGTACGCGGCCGCGCCGAGGGTGCCATCGGGGCTGCGCTCGCGCTCCCTCCGCAGGAAGCCGTGCTCCTCCAGCTCCCTGAGCCCGGTCTTCACGGCTGCCTCGCCGTCGCGGCCGCGGCGCGCCAAGTCGGTCACGGTCATCCGCCAGCCGTCCCGATGCGTGCTGATGAGTCCGAACAAGCCCTTCGCCTTGAACGACAGCCTGCCGTCGCGGAACAGGCCGTTGGCGATCTGGGTGAACTGGTCCGCCGCCATCACCCCGCGCCGGATCCCTGCCCCGGGGCTGCGCCCCGCCTCGCTGGCCGGAACGGAGGCGAACGCCGCACCGGCCGCCTCCACGAGGTCGGCGTCCATGGCCGCCGGTCGGTCCGTGATCGAGTAGACGATCTCGCCGAGCGTCCCGTTGTCGCGCCGGAACTGTTCGCGAATGAGGTAGCCGTGCCGCTGCAGTTCGCTCAGGCCGGCGCGTACGGCATCCCGCCCGTCAGGCCCCGCTCTGACGAGGTCGGCGACCGCCACCTGCCAGCCGGTCCGGTGGGTGCTGATGCAGCCGAAGATTCCTTTCGCCTTGAACGAGAGCCGGGTGTCGCGGAAGAGCCCGTTTGCGATCTGGGTGAACTGGTCTGCCGCCATCACCCCGCGGCGGATCCCCGTCCCGAAGCGGCTCATCGCGATCCACCGCGCTCCGGGCGGCTGACGCCTTGGTGCGCGTCCGCGGGGTCGAAGGGAGCGGGGCTGTCGGATAAGGAGAGGTGCGCGAGATGCATGCCGCCAGCTCATCCGGCGCCCCCGACCGCGCTGACGGCCATAGCCCCCGACCATCGGTCACGATCCGGCAACATGCGCACTGGGCTGCCGTGGTTGGGCTCGTGGTCGGGCCGGCCACGAGCCCGACCACGGGGCGCCGGATGCCTGCGCAATCGCGGCTGCGCAACGGGTTCGGCATTCGTTGCGCATCGGGCTGCGCAACGAGTCCGCGGTCCTGCGCAATCGGTCCGTGCCGTTGACTGCGCAGCCGGGATGCGCAGCCAGCCGTAGGCCTGCGCACCCCGGCTGCTCACTTCCGGAAGCGTCACGGGCCCGGCTCCTGTCTCCGCACCATCCACTGACCCGCGCTGGACGGCTCCCCTGTCCCGCTGCCTGCGGAATAGCGACGTCGCCCGGGCCCTGTCCGGGCCGGTCGAGGGCGAGACCGAGCCGGTGGTCCAGAAGCTGGGCGTATGGATCTCGAACACCAAATCGAGGCGAGACCGGCTTACCCAGGAACAGCTCGACGCGCTGCGAGACCTCGGCGTCGACTGGGCCTGACTCGGTCTGGCGCTGAGCCGCAGCGCGCGACAGCCCGGGCCGCAGTGACCTGGGCTGTCGAGCTTGTACCCGCTCCGGCTTTGGAGGTGACGGCAGCTTGTGTGGCTTCCTCGTGGGGGGCGGAGCTACGGAGCCAGCAACTGGTCGAAGAACCCGCTCAGCATGAGCTTGGCAGCCTGTGGGTCCACAAACTCGGCGCCGCCAAACCGGTACACCTCATACCCCTGAAGACGGATCCGCCGATCTTCTCGGACCATGTCGGCGTATAGGTCAGGTGCGGCCTTCCCATCACGCGAGTAGTGCTCCTCGACTACGCCGGCGTCGACATCACCGTCCAGCGCCTCGAGCACACCGCCTACCTTCAAATCACCACCGCGTTGAAGGTGCCCGGGCAGCCGCCCCACCCCGTCGAGGGGCCCTGGCAGGACGTCCCTGACGAGCCCGAGCAGATGCAGCAGCCCGAGCAGACCGGCCCAGAGGAGCTCATCGCGTCCGCGGCCACCGCTGCCCCGAACGTCTCGCTGGCGGCTCCATCGGATGCGGGCAGCGAGGTCTTCCCGGCCCTCCTCGCCGCCAGCACCGATCCGTCCGGGCTCCGTCTCCACTCCCCCGCCCCGTCGCCGGCGGGACTCGAGGACAAAACCGGCCCGGACACCGACCCGGCGGAGGCATCGGAGGCGGACGAGTGCGAGGCACATGACCTGCATGCCCCGGAGATCCGGGTCCTGGGGCCGGTTGAGGTGACGGGCGTGGGTAGCACCGGCCACGGCCCGAGAATGGCGCAGCTCGCCGCCTTGTTGTACTTCCGACCCGGGCATAGCGCGGACGTGCTGTGTGCCGACATGGATCCCGTCAGCCCATGGCCGACAAGCACCCTCAACGCGCGCATGCAGGGCCTGCGCAGCTCCCTGGGCAGCGACCCTGCCGGCAACCTCTACGTGCCACGCCGCAAGACAGGCGAGGACCCCTACCGGCTCTCCCCCGGCGTGCGCTGCGACTGCACCCGCTTCCTCCAGCTCGCCGAAAGCGCACTGCCCCTGGGCCCCTCAGGCCTTACCCACCTGGAGAAAGCACTGGCCCTGGTCCGCGGAAAGCCGTTCGGCGGCCGGCCACTGCCCTGGGCCGAGCCCCACCAGCAGCAAATGAGCACGCGCATCATCGACGTCGCGCACACCGTGGCCACCTACCGCATCCCCCAAGGCCCCCACCACAACCTCAACGCCGCCCGCCACGCCGTCGCAACCGGCCTCGACGCCGACCCCACGGCCGAGCTCCTCTATCGAGACTGGATGCGTCTTGAGGCTGCGCGCGGAAACCGCTCCGGACTCCACACCGCCATCACCCGCGTGCAACAGATCAACCAGACCTTGGACTGCTCACTGGAAACGGAGACCACACAGCTCATCAACAAACTCCTCAACGGCCCGAGCACAGCGGTACGCAAGGTCCCGGGGAAGCGTGAGCAATTCCAGGTGACCATGAGCACCGTCTGAGCAACTTCCAGGCGATCATGAGCACTGCCCACGGTCAGTAGGTGTCGTTTATCGGGCTGTTGTGATCTTTCGCAGCAGTTGCGCACCAGCGCTCGGTACCGTCCGGTGTCATGGCCGTACGCAGCACGAGCAGGTCCGGTGACGAGGGTGCGGTGCCCTCCGCGTCGATCCGGTACGCCGACGGTTCGGTGCGCACAGTGCCGTTCTCGCAGGTGCGGCGGGCTGACTTCGCAGAGTCGGTGCCGTGGCGGCAGTTCCGCTCGGTGCGCGGCCAACGGCACTACTCCGGCACGTACATGGCGGCCACGACGGGCGGGCCGATCGTGCATGAGAGCCGGCTGGAGCTGGCCCGGTTGCTGCTGGCCGACTTCGATCCCGTGGTGCGAGGGATTTACAGCCAGTCGTGCCGTCTGGTGGCCCGGGTCGGCGACCGCGTGCGGCGGCATGTGCCGGACTTTTTGCTGGTGACGCGGTCGGGGACCGTCGGCGGCCCTGACCTGGCCGGGTGAGCTGGTCGAGCGGCGTGGCTGGGAGTACGAGGTCTGGTCGGGCACGGACCCTGTGGTGCTGGCGAACGTTCGGTTTCTGGCGGGCTATCGGCGGCCTGGCGTGGTGCCGGAGCGGGGGGTCCGCGCCGCTTGGCGGAGCGTGCGGGACGGGGATCAGCTTGCGATCGCCGAGCGACGCCTGGCGGACGGGCTCCCCGCCCACGAAGCGCGTCCTGCCCTGATGGCGCTGTTGTGGTCCGGGCTTGGGGGTGGTGCAGACCCCCACCCACCCGTCGCCGTCACGCACACCCCCCTCATGCGGTCCTGTCCGGTGCGGCACAATCGCGGTCAACGGGGCAGGCAACGATGGGGATGGGAACGTGGGGCGTTTTGGCTCGCGAAGCCGACGTAAGGGCATACCGAAGGAGCCGGCGCTGCTGGCTGCGGCTGCTGAGAATCCGGGTGGCAGCGTCGCCGAGATCGACCCGACGTATATCGACGACCCGAACGGCTACGTACCCCCCGAGGCAATCCGCGGCGCGTGGTTGGTGGATAGCAGGGGGAAACTGACAGGTGAGTACCAGGAAAATCCCCATCACGGGGTGCCACAGGACGACTTCAGCAAGCTCACTGACCCTGATCACTGGCTTGGCTGGCTCGGCGATGATCCCGCGACCGCCATCCGGCAGGGCATCGAAGAGTCCTTGCGCGCACAGGTGGCAGACGCAGTGGTCGAGTGGGTCAAGATCCTTGAAACGCCCCGGTTTCTCACGGGTGGGCGTCGACATTCTGAGGACGAACAGGTCATGTTGGTCACCCGCGCGGCGCTCGCCGCGCCGTTTGCGTTGTCCGTGCGCACCACGCAGCACGGGCGTTCCATCCTCCTGGGGGTGTTCTCGTGGGCGGCGGTGAACCTCTCACCGCCCGGAGTCCGCAAGGATCGGCACTGGTTTGACCTGGGCGTCGGGCTGGACTGGGCCGGTGAACGGCTTCAAGAACGGATCTACGAGATTGACGGTGAGGACGGCACCGCCGAGCGGTAGAGCGGCAATGCCATTCCGTACCGGCGGTCAGAGCGGATACATGACGCCGTAGGCGACCTTGACGGAGAGGAGGCGTCCAAACCCTCAACTGGCGGGCGGATCCGGCCCCTCCGTTCACTGCGCAACCCAGTGGGGAACGCGAGCAGCCCTGGGGAACTTCAGGGCTCTGTCCGCAGTTCCGTGAAGCTCAGTGGTTGTGAGCCATGAGGTCAGTCCGCTGCGCGTAGCTTTCCAGAGGCTCCGCTGATGCCCACCAAGACCTGTAGTAGTCTCTGAAGGAATTGACGGCTTCAGCCGTCTCCAGGCTGTGTCCGCTCATGAAAGATCCATCCGCGGTCAGGAGCAACAGGACCGCAGTGTCGTCAGTGATCGCCATATTGACCGCATCGACACCGCTGTTGGTGGTCACCACTCGGGCGTGGTAGTTGGCAAGATCGTGCATCTCTTCGTAGTGCTCTCGCAGCCATAAGCGCATGTCGCTCTTGCCGGGCTCCTGGGCAGGGACACCGATGATGCGGTGGAATGACGCGCCGGGGTTGCGCCGAGTCCAGTCGGCTGCGGCCCTGAAGTACTGCTGTGCGGCCGGGGATTGGAAACTCGACGGCGGCGTGTTACGCACGTAGCTCGTGTAGACATGACGCTCGGCGGTGCGCACGAGGCGGGCGAACGACAGAAAGAATTCGTCGCTGGTTCGGTAGTGCGTGGAAGCTGTAGGGGCCTGACGATCACGGATCTCAATAACTACCGATAACAGGACGTAGAGTACGGCGTAGATAAGGGGTATCTGCCACTTCACGTCCCACGCGAAGAGGTTTGCGACGATCGACCCGCCGATCACGAACAGGAGAGCAAGCAGCAACAACTTCTGCTCGACGGATTGCAGATTGACCACCCGTCGCACCTGTCCCACCCCCATTGCGCCAGTGCACCGTGCCTGCGAGGCAGGCAGGTGGCGCTTCGTGTCTACCCCTCAAGCCGAGTGAGGATGCGGGTCCGGAGAAGCTCGAATGAAGCTCGGCCATACATGGCCCGCTTGAGTGTCTTCACCCGGTTCACGTTTCCTTCGACGGCTCCAGAGCTCCAGGGCAGGGTCAGGCCGGCGGTCACTGCGTCGAGGTCCTGGCGGAGAAAGCCGGCGAAGCCCTTCATGGGCTTCGGTGCGTCCTGCTCGGCCCCGTGCTCAAGAAGGTCCGGGCCCGCGGGCCTGTCGGGCGTCCTCGCACCCGGCCGGACGCGGTCGCCGGGGACAAGGCGTACTCGTCCCACGCCAACCGCGCCTACCTGCGCAAGCGCCAGATCAAGGCGGTCATCCCGGAGAAGAAGGACCAGGCCGCCAACCGGAAGAAGAAGGGCTCCAAGGGTGGCCGGACCGTCAGCCACGACGCCGCCCTCTATAAGGAGCGGAACACCGTCGAGCGCCTGATCAACAAGCTGAAAGCCTGGCGGGGCATCGCCACCCGCTACGACAAGACCCCCGCCAGTTACCTCGCCGGCCTGCATCTCCGCGCCTCCATGATCTGGATCACGGATCTCACTCGAACCGCCCTGTGATCACAGTCAGTTACAGGGCTGGTCGGGCGGTCAGGCGGTCAGCGCCGCAAGCTCCGTGTTGGCGCGCTCGGTGACCAGGGCGAGGACGCGGCCGGCGGCGGCCAGGTCCTCGGCGGGTATCCCGCCCCAGATCCGGGCGGTGATGGGGGCGGTCTCCGCGCCGACGGCGGCGAGCAGCTCGTGCCCCGCGTCCGTGGAGCGAAGGTGTGCGCCGTCCGCGACGAGCAGCTGCTTGGCCAGGAGTTCGTCGAGGGTGGCGCGGAGGTCGGCCGGATCGGCCTTGAGGGAGCCCTGGACCTGGGTGATGAGATCGTCCGGCGTCTGCGGGGCGTCGGCGGTGACGGCCGCGCGCAGGACGACCTGCTGCTGGAACGTAATGCCGTGCTGGGCCAGGACGTGTTCCAGGACGCCGCGTGCGGCGTAGTGGGCCAGGCCGAGGGCGCGGGCGTCGGCGACGGGTGCAGTGGTGGATGCGGTGGTGGTCATGGTGTTGTCCCCTGAGTGCTCTTGTTGTTCGGTGCGGGTGGAGTAAGAGGTGCGTTGAGCAGGGTCGTCAGCTCGTCGGTGAGTGTGCGTGTCCGCGGGGCGTCGAGGCCGCCGAGCGGCTCCAGCAGCTGCTGATGCAGTTCCTGGACTACCGCGATGGCCTGCCGCGTGACGGCCTGGCCCCGCCCGGTGAGGGCGAGTTGTACGGCGCGCGGGTCGCGGGGATCGCGGGTGCGCTCGATCAGGCCGGACGACTCCAGGGCGCGCGCCAGCTTCGAGACGTAGAGCGCCTCCAGGCCGGTGTGGTCGGCGAGTTGGCGCTGACTGGGCCGCTCGCCGGCGCGCTGCATGCCGTGCAGCGACGCGACCAGCGAGTACTGCGCGTGGGTGAGGCCCAGCGGAGCCACCGCGCGATCGACTGCGACACGCCACTTGTTGGCGAGCCGCCATACCAGGAAACCGGGCGTGGGGCCCGGGGAACCCTTGCTCATGGCCGATAGATTACATGGCTACTATGTCCATGGCTACTATTTTCGACGTGGCGGCGCACCCGGCTCGGCGCCGCGACGGGCTGACGGAACGCCTCCGGCGGGACTGCCTCCGCCCCGTCACGTGATCAGGACCGGATACAGGCCCTAGGTGTCCGTCGCACGGGTCGAGCGGCTGGCCGACCAAAGGCGCCGAGTTCACCTGTTCACGGCCGACGAGACGGCCCGGGGCCTGCCCGGCCTGCGGGGTTTTCGCCACCCGGGTGAAGGGCTCGGCGGTGACCCGGCCGCGCGATCCTTACGGCGAGAGCGGATGGGAGTTCCGCCGGCACAAGCGCCGCTGGTGGTGCCGTGAGACCGACTGCCCTCACCGGTCCTTCACCGAGCAGATCCCGAAGATCCCGGCCGGTGCCCGGCTGACCGCCCGGCTGCGGGGTGCAGCCGGGCGCCGCATACGGCAGGCCGGCTCCACGGTCACCCATGCCGCGGGATCTGCACCTGTCCTGGCCGACCGTGACAAAAGCCTTCCGCACGCAGGCCCGCAACGTCACCGAGGCACCACTGCCGCAGGTCGCAGTCCTGGACATCGACCAGACCTGGCGCGCACGGCCCCGCTGAGAACGGGATGCGGATACCGGCAAGTAGCGCCTGACCCGCAACCGGTGGCACACCGGCTTCGTCGACGCCCCCGGCCACGGCGGGCTGCTCGGACAGGTCGAGGGCCGCACCCTCGCCGACGTCCTGGCCTGGCTCGCCACCACCGACCCGGACTGGACAAAGGGCATCGGCTACGTCGCCATCGACATGGCGGCAGCAGCAACAAGGGGTGAGGGCCGGCGCCTCCCGGGCCGGCTCCCGCGGGAGGAGCCAGCCGGGTGCCGGGTCAGCGTCCGCGGGACCAAGTGCTCCCGATCCCCGCAACGTGAAGAGCCAGAGCGGTCAGCCCCAGGAGCATGACATTGACTGACGAGAACGTGTGATTCGTACTGATCTCAGCTGCGTTGATGAGGAACGCGATGAAGAACAGAACCGCCGCGACCATGCCGAGCATGACAAGCCCCTCTCGATGGGAAGTGAAGCCCGTATGCCCGGCCACCGGCCCCCCAGACGTGGACGGCGCCTTCGAAATAGCCGCACGCCCGCCCGGCAGGAACCCGGCCGGGCGGGCGTGGCGGCCGGCGGCTCCTCAGGCGTGGGCGTGGCGGGTGCCTGCCGCCTTGTGATGAAGGTTTGCGGTCTTGTGGGGGGCCGCGTGGTGGGCGGGCCGGCCTGTCGCGGGGACTGCGAGACGTCGCAGGGTCAGGCCCGCGGTGGCGAGGAGGCCGGTGAAGACCGCCAGGAGGAGGACGGACACCCACATCTGCCGACTCCCGGGGGCCTGCCAACCGGTCCAGGCCGTGGATCCCGCCCACAGCAGGACACCCACGGCATAGAAGGAGCGGACGCGGTGCAACTGCCGCACGGCCCGCAGAAACTCGATGCGTTCGGTCTTCGATGCCATGCGGGCCGTGTACCCCCGCGGACACTGTTCAGCAGACCAGGCTCACTAGCTGCCTAGGTCACCTCTGCTCTTGCTGCCGGGTGCCTCCTTCGAAGTCACGGCGCACTGCGGCCCCTTGCTCTTCGACCAGCCCCGCACTGTCAGGCAAGTCCAGGACGGCGCCACAGTGCCTGCACAGCTTCCCCTCCTCGGCGGGCGTGCCGCAGGCCTTACAGAACCGGTTGCCGTTGCTGTCATCAGTCTTCTGGGTCATGACTCTCCCCAACAGGCTGGGCTGTGATTGGACAGTGATGAATGCCGAGTACCCGCCGCTTCCATGCCGATTCTCCGAAATGTCTGCTTCACTTTTACCGCGCGACAGGGCCTGGAAGCAGACGGCTTACTGACCTTTGTGGCGTGATGTCGTTGGGGGCTGACGATGTGTGATCGTCGCAGTATGCCTGTTGTGTGAGATATCCGCAGGGTGGTGGGCTGACGCCGGACCAGGCCAGCCCGCACGATCGATAAGCGGATGGCTTCTCAGTGGTCCGCTCCAGAGACAGCGCCGTCGCAATGTGTACTGACCGACCATCACGACTCACAACTATCCCGTGGGTGAACGAGGTCTCCCCCTGAAGGCTATTTGAGTGACTGGAGCGTCACCTTCCGTACGCGCACACGCAACGTGTGGTGCGATGCCCACGTGAAATCCGGGGGCCGGGCTCGGACAGCGACCCCCGCCCTGGATCCGTGGACGACTGAAGGGAAGCCCATGGTGCTCCGCGCGCTGGCCGCGACTGGTGTAGCCACATCATTGTTCGGCTCGGCGGCCTTCGGCGGCCACCCGCCCCCGCTGCCCGCCCCGATCACCATCGACAACGTGACAGCCAACGGAACCGGCTGCCCGCCGGGGACGGCCGCCGTGGCCATCAGCCCTGACCAAACCACCTTCACCGTCACCTACAGCAACTACATCGCCCAGGCGGGGCCCAGCTCGCCGCCGAGCGCCCGCCAGAAGAATTGCCAGCTCAACCTGCTCCTGCATGTCCCCGGTCGCCGCTCCACCTACGCAATCGTGACCGCCACCTACAGGGGCTTCGCGTCACTGGCGCCGGGCGCCTCAGGGACGGAGCGCGCCAGCTACCACTTCCAGGGAGATGCCCACACCACCACCTTCACCCATCACTTCCCAGGCGGCTTCAACAACAACTGGCAGACGACCGACACCGTGCACATCGCCGCCCGGAACCGCGCCCGCTGCGGAGAGGACCGCACCCTCACCATCAACACTGAACTGCAGGTCGATCCCGGCACCTCCAGCCCGAGCGCCACCAGCCTCATGGACATGGACTCAACGGACGGCAGCATCCAAACCGTGTACCACCTGGCCTGGAAGAAGTGCCAGTGATCTCCTGGCGCTGCGATCTGCGGGTGCGTCCAGGCCAACGGCTCCCGTAATCGGTGGTAGTGCTCATCAGCATGCGGACAAACCCGCCGCGCACGCGGCACCCCGCTCGGGCCGTCTCTGGGCCGTCCGAGGGTGGCCGACGACGTCAGATGACGACAGTCGACGACAGCACCGCCCCTGCTCAGAGGCGACGCATAGCGCACTTGCGCAGGTACCCATCAGCGAAGGTGAGTTGAGGAACAACAGATGGGCCTCAGCAACCGTCACTCCACTGCTGAGGCCCAAACGAGCCGATCGAGTAAACGCCGAAATCAATGAACTGCCCGCCGACGGTCCCCGCTTAGACTTTCCGGACACTTTTATCAGGAGGGTGAATTTCCGTCAGAATTGCGCAAGTTGAGAGAGCGTAAGAAATCGGCAGTGGGGTTCGCGCATGACACCAGATAGAGATTCTCGAAGAAGGGGAGGAAGGGGGCATTCCTTATTTCCCTCTCCGCGCGCGCATACGGTTCCAATACTGTCCAAACTTGCTTGACACGGAAGTGCAAAACGCTAAGCGCCAGACCTGAGTCGACCAGACCAAGGGCAACCATTGCTCCAATGTACTCGTAGCTGAAGGCCACGTTGCGTGTCATCGTACGCACCGACTCAGGCAGAGCATCCATGCCAGCCGCAGGCTCGTGATCCTCTGCAAGCCGCGTCAGAACGTAATGCTGGTCTCTCTGTAAATCTCTGTCCCGAATGTTGTGCAGGGCCACATCAAGGAGCATAGTCATGTGGCTGGTTGAGCGCGCCTGGCGTAGCTGCCAAATCGTGGCGAATCCGGAGAGCCCTAATGCTACAAGGGAAATGACGAGTGACAAGGCGTTGTACATATCGAGCCCCTCCCTCCCCCCGATGGAGTGTCCCGGAAGAAAGGGCTCTCCACCAAGAGGCGAGATTCAGCTGCACAGTACGTGGGGTGTACGCGACGTCAGTGAATACTGTCCTCTTGCCGGCGCCCCTGCTCTATAACCCGCACGACACGATCGGACTGTGCTGTACAGCAGCGAAGTACTGCGATCCCAACAGCGAGCGCCCCATAGCAGCTCTCACGATTCAACCTGTATGACCTCCGCTTACCGATCTCCGTAGAGCTACGGATCAGAAGGCTTCTGACATCCACGGGTGACTGTGAGGATGGCGGTGGCACCGTCCGAGGGGTCTGACCCTCCGACTGACCGACGCATGCTGTCCTGTTGATGATTTGTCGGCCACTTCGGGCGGTGCCGGGCAACGCACAGCAGTCATCTCCGCTGCCGCTCGGATCCAGCCCGAAAACACAGGCGCTTGGCTCTCTGCACCCGCACCACAGGTGCTCACGCACGGCCAGGAAACCGAGAGTGAACCGCTCCGGGGTTGGTGGAGGCTCCGGCCTGCCCCGAGTTACACAGAGTCGGGATACCTGATTTCACGCTACAGGTTCTGCACGCAGTTCG
>NZ_JBEYWX010000040.1:0-49945 GCF_040644655.1 Streptomyces sp. NPDC046931 | reverse complement strand
GCCCTGACGGCGATTGGTCTTTCCTTGCCCTGCTCCGCAGGGGTCCGATTCCTCCCCGGCCTGAAGGCCGGGGCATCCTCGGAGGTATCAGGTGAGGCCCTGCGACAGCGGGGCGTGTTGGGGGCGCTGTCGTTTCTCATGAACATCGAACACGACGCGCCGCCGGCGCCTTCCAAACTCGTGTACAGGTGCTGTCGGTACTCGTGAACGAAGCCACGGGTCCGTGGACGACTTCAGCCAGCCGTTGTCGAAGTAACCTGCAGGTGGTGTCGTTGCGGACCGTCTCACCGTCCGACGGCGGCAGGGAGGTCTGTCTTGGTGACCCGGCCCACCTTGTCGTACGTCGTCTCCGTGTAGACGTTCGGGTCGTTGTAGCGGGAGTCCGCCGGGTCGTACGGCTGGAACCGCTTGACCGGACGGTTCAGCTCATCTACGGCGTGCGGACCGTGAAGGCGTCGGCGGAGCCGGCCGCCGTCGCCCGCGGAGTGAGCAGTTTGCTGGTATTGCCGACCTGGTCGTACTCGAACTTCATCGACCGCGTCGTGGTGCCTCGTGAGGGACCTTGACCTTGGTCCGCTCGCCTCTCTCGTCATACGTGATGAGAGTGGTGTTGTTCTCGGCATCCGTGGACGACATGACCAGCGGGTCCTTGTCGTAGCCCTTCCTAGTGGTCTTGCCGGCCGCGTCGGTGACGGCCGTGACCCGGTGGTCCAGGTCGTAGTCGGTCTTGGAGGTGTAGTCGGTCGTGTCGGCCGTTGCGTTCTTCTTCGGATCGATGACCTGGCTGACGTTGTCGTACTCGTACGAGAGCTTGTGGCCCTGCGCGTTGACCACTGAGGTGAGCTGGTAGACCTTGTCGTAGTAGTTGCCAACGCCGTGGGACGGGCGAGCGCACCAGGATGCCAAGAAGCAACGTGCGGATCGGATACGGCCGCATACCCTACGCATGACCGCACCAGTCGCCATCACCTGTCTGTGAGGAGGACACCGATGCCCACCGATGGCCCAGACCCGCAGACGCCCGGCTGCGCGGCCGAGCAGGTCGACACCGGCCGGCCGCATCCCGCCCGCATGTACGACTACTACCTCGGCGGCACCCACTACTGTGCGATCGACGCCGAGACCGCCGAGGAGGTCCTGCGACGTGCCCCGCACGTGCTGGACAGCACCCGCGGCGCCCGGGCGTGGATGCACCGGGCGGTGCGCCACCTGGCGGCAGCCTACGGCGTGCGGCAGTTTCTCGACCTGGGCGCGGGCCTGCCCGTCGCACCGAATCTGCACCAGGTCGCGCAGGAGGTGCATCCGGCCTGCCGGGTGCTGTACGTGGACAACGATCCCTTGGTGGGGGCCAGCGCCAGTGCCCTGCTCGGCTCCGGCCCGGCCGGGCAGGTTGTCTACCGGCACGGGGATCTGCGCCGGCCCGCCACGGTGATCAGCGAGGCCCGGGCGGCGGGCCTGTTCGACTGGGGCCGGCCCATCGCACTGGTGCTCTCCGGTGTCCTGCATTTCGTCCCCGACGAGGACGACCCCGCCGGTCTGCTGCGCGCGTACTGCGACGCGCTGCCCGACGACAGTTATTTGGCGCTGTCGCACGGCACCGGTGACTTTTCCCCCACCACGGCCGACGGCGCCGCTGTCTATGCCGAGCGCAAGGTTGCCGCCCCCATGGTGCTGCGCAGCCACGCCGAGGTCGTCCGGCTGTTCGACGGCACGGCCCTGCTGGAGCCGGGAGTGGTGCGGCTGCCCGAGTGGCATCCGGAGCTGGGTTCCACACCGCACCCCGAGGAGACGCTGGGCTACGATCCGGACCAGGTCCACAGCTACGGCGGCGTCGCCCGGATCCGGCCCCCGCACACCACCGAGTCCGGTGGTTCATGACATCCATGCCCATCGTCATGCGACGCAGACTGGCCCGCGCCAACGCGCGCACGGCCGGTATGGTGGGCGGCGCTGCCAAGCGCGAGCAGCGGCCGGTGGCTGACGCAGTGCCGAGGAGGCCGGTCATGAGCCTCATCACCGAGACGCTGCCGCACATTGTCGGCGGTCTGGTCGTCACCGCCTGCTCGCCCTGGTTTCCTGCGTGGCTGTCAGTTACCTCCATAGTTGCCACAGTGCTGGATCTCTGACCTTGGGCGCGGTAGTTGTATCGGCAGGAACGAACCCCCTGTGTGACCTGCCGTTGTGTGGGCATCTCTGACTTGATCATGCTGCTGACCTGGGATGCAGCAGTTCAAGCGGGAAGTGTTGCAACCCCACTGGTAAATCCTTTGGAATCAGGTGATGTGATCGAGCTGATCAAACATGTCATGGCCATGCCATTACCGAAAGGCTCCCCTGGCCTGTCGTCCCGCCCACCTGCTGACTCGCAGCTCCGTTCGGGAACTGCGGCCAGAGCCCTGAATCCGGCGCTGACCGCGATTCCGTGAATGATCTTGGTGCTGCGGCAGGCTGCGCAGAATCGGTTTCACCTCTCGACCGCGCTGCCGAAGTGGCACGTCGTACGCCTGGCCGTCGGCCCAATGTTTGCCTCGCCACGGTGTGGGGTGCAGGCGCTTGACGCCTTGGGGTTGCGCGGCGGCAGCGTGGGGGAGCGCCGGATTACCGTTGAGGCGCTTGCCTTGGGCAGGATGGGCGCATGACCGAGATCCGCACACCCCGTCTCCTCCTCCGTAGCTGGCACGACGACGACCTCGCGCCGATGGCGGACATCAATGCAGACCCACGGGTTATGCACTGGATCGACGACGGCTCGGTGCGCGACCTGGACCACACGGCCGAGGACATCGAGCGGTGGGAGGAGGAGTGGGACGAGGAGGGCTTCGGGCTCTTCGCCGTCGAGCTGCTGGCCTCGGGCGAACTGATCGGCTTCACCGGACTGTCCGTGCCCGAGTTCCTGCCGGAGGTGATGCCCGCCGTGGCGATCAGCTGGCGGATCGGCTCACAGTTCTGGGACCAGGGCTATGCGTCCGAAGCCGCCCACGCCGCGCTCGAGTTCGCGCTCCAGGACCGCGGCCTGGACCGCGTCATCGGCATCAACCGGGTGGGGGACGACGCCTCCGAGAACGTCATCCGTAAGCTCGGCATGGTGCCCGAGCGGGAGACGGCACACCCGGTGTACGGCTACCCACTGCGCGTTCACGCCATCGATCTCACCGAGTTCCAGGCGTGAACCGACCGAGCCGTCGATCATCACAAGACAGCCGACCACTGTCCCTACGTCCCTGAGCGCATTGATCGCGACGGTACGGACACCAAGGGACGGATTGGTGTCTTCGAGTCGCTGACCTGCGCTTTCGCGGAGCTGCGGCCAGAGCCAGATTCAGATAGCGCCATCACCATCTCGCGCCTTCGGGCCCGACTGCGGTTGCTGGTCGATCAGCTTCCAGGTCACCTCGTTGATGTCCCGGTCGTGATGCCAGTAGGCCAGTGTGCGTGTGGCGACCAGCCGGTCGAGCAGTTCGGCGGTCTGGTGGGGTGAGTGAACCGTTCCGGGTTCGATAGGGACTCGATCATTTGAGAGGATCGAGTCATGGCACGTCCTTCCCCCTACCCCGTTGAGCTGCGTAAACGAGCGGTCCGCATGGTCGCCGAGGTACGTCCGGAGTAGGACACAGAGTGGGCCGCGATGAAAGCGGTCGCGGCCAAGCTGGGCATCGGGACGACCGCAGGCTATGTGGGCGGTCCATGCGGCGAGGTGCGGCAGGGGCAGGGTGGTGCGTGCGCGGCAGCCGGGGCAGCGGAGCCAGTCGTCGGTGTCGGTGTGGAAGAGGCGTGTGTAGCGGTTCGCCACGCGGATGTCGTTGCTGTACAGGTGGTCGGGGCGTTCCTGTGTGTTGCAGGACTGGCAGACGGGGGCGCGGACGTAGCCGTGTTCGTGGCAGTGGTCGAGCAAGGTGGCGGGCGCAGTGCGGCAGACGGCGCACGCCCATCCAGCCACCTTGCGGGAGGTACCGGGCTTCCTGCTGAGCACCGAGTACAGCCGGCCTTCCAGCTGAAACCGCCACCCCCTGGAACTGATCCCGCAGCCGCTCCGGGTACGGCCCGTACTCGCCTATCGGCAGGAACGGCTCGATCAACTTCCACTGCGCGTCGGAGAGTTGCCTGCGTGTCACGATCGTCTTCCTACCGGATCCCCCTTCCCGAAAGACCCGGATCGGCAAGATTGATCACGACATCACACAGGCCCTTAGTTCTGCTGCTGTGGGTGGGCCCGCTCCCTGACGGGCGCACGTGAGCGCGGCCGTTCGGGCGGCGACCGTCAGCGCGTCGCCGAGAACCGCGGGCAGTCGGTCGGTGCCCGTAGCCGTGCGCAGTGCCGCGCGTGCCGTTGCTGCCTCGGCTCCGGGGCCGCCTGCCAGTAGGCCGGCATGCAGCAGTCGGCTGGTCAGGCCTGCCATGAACGCGTCGCCCGCCCCCACGGTGTCCATGACCTGGACGGATACCGGCGCTATGTCCTGGCAGCCGTGTCGCCACCAGGCCCGGGCGCCGTTCGCTCCCAGGGTGAGGACGACCAGCGACGGGCCGTTTCGTGCCCAGCGGGCTGCCGTCTTGTCGGGGTTCTCGCCCGGGTGGAGCCAGGCCAGGTCCTCTTCGCTTGCCTTCACCACGTCGCTGATGACGACGAGTTGTTCCACCCGTTCACGCTCTTGCTCCGCGGGGCGGAGCAGTGCGGGTCTGAGGTTGGGGTCGTAGGAGAGGGTGGCTGAGGTCCGCAGGGCGTGCAGGGTGCTGTAGACCTGGTCGGCTCCCGGGCTCAGGGCGGTGGCGATGGATCCGGTGTGGACATGTGCCGGGGGGCCGTCGCGCAGTGCTTCCTCGACGGCCGCCGAGAGCGCCCAGGTGATGTCGAAGGTGTAGTTCGCGGCGCCCTTGGCATCGAGTACGGCGGTCGCCGTGGAGGTGGGGGAGTTGACCACGGATCCCGGTGCCAAGTCGACCCCACTGCCCTCCAGGTGCTTTCGCACCAGCCTGCCGAGGTGGTCGTGTCCCACGCGGGTGGCGAGTCGGACGGGGTGGCCGAGTCTGCCCAGGCTTAGGGCGACGTTGGCGGGGCTGCCGCCGGGGTGGCTCCGGCGCGAGCCGTCGGGGGCAGCGATGACGTCCACCAGTGCTTCGCCGATGACGAGCGCCGGGAGCCCGGGGCCTGCTGTGTCCCCGCTGCCGACCAGGACTCCCGGCGCCAGCTCGGAGCGGGCCTGGCCGTGTCCGTGTTCGGTACTTCTGGTCACGGCAGCACCTGGATCTTGCGGCCCTTCCCGGCCTGGAACTGCCGCAGGGCTTCGGCGTAGTCCGTCAGCGGCAGCCGGTCGCTGATGAAGATGTCCGGGTCGAGGACGCCGCCGGCGAACAGCTCGGCGGCGCGCTCGTAGCTGTGCAGGACCGCCATCGAGCCGGTGATCGTGATCTCCTGGTTGTAGATCCGGTACGGGTCGATGGTGGCCCGGGTCGCGTAGTCGGCGACGCCGAACTGCAGGTAGGTGCCTCCCTTGCCGACCCGGCCGAGGGCGTCTTGGATGGCGTGGGCGTTGCCGGTGGCATCGATGACCACGTCCCAGCCGCGCGGGCGCTCGATTTCGTCGGCGGTGGTCACCGCGTTGCTGCAGCCGAGGGTGCGGGCGGTGGCGAGCCGGTCCTCGTTGATGTCCACCATGTCGACGGTGGCTGCTCCGGTGCGCTTGGCGAGTTCCAGCATCATCAGGCCCATGGTGCCCGAGCCGTAGATCAGCACATTGCTGGCGAGGGAGGAGCGCAGGATGTCGTACCCGCGTACCGCGCAGGACAGCGGTTCGATGAGGGCGGCGTCCTCAGTGCGGACGTGGTCGGGGAGCCTGACGCAGTTGGCGGCGGGGGCGAGCGTGTACTGTGCCGCGCCGCCGGGGACGGAGACGCCGATGGCGTTGAAGCGTTCGCACAGGTTGCCGCGCCCAATGCGGCAGTAGTGGCACTCGTGGCAGTGCAGCGAGGGGTCGACGGCGACCCGATCGCCGACCTTGAGGTCGCGTACTCCGGTTCCCAGGGCGATGATCTCGCCGGCGAACTCGTGCCCGGGAATGATGGGTAGGGTGGGGGCGAACTCGCCCTGCAGGATGTGGAGATCGGTGCCGCACAGGCCGCAGGCGGAGACCTCGATCACCACCTGCCCGGGGCCGGGTGTGGGGTCGTCGACGGTCTCGACGCTGACCTGGCCGGGCGAGTGGATGACGGCGGCTTTCACTTGACTGCTCCAAGGGACAGGCCCTGGACAAGTTTGTCCTGGGCGGCGAACCCGGCGATGAGTACCGGTAGGGAGATGCAGACGGCGGCGGCGCACACCTTGGCCAGGAAGAGGCCCTGGCTGGTGACGAAGCCGGTGAGGAATACGGGCGCGGTGCCGGCGACGACGCCGGTGAGCACACGTGCGAAGAGCAGTTCGTTCCAGCTGAAGATGAAGCAGATCAGCGAGGTGGCGGCGATGCCGGGGGCGACGACGGGTGCGACGATCCGGGCGAGGACGGTGGGCAGTCCGGCGCCGTCGATGGAGGCCGCCTCCAGGATCTCGACGGGGACCTCGGCGAGGAAGGAACGCATCATCCATACCGCGATCGGCAGGTTCATCGAGGTGTAGAGGATGACCAGCAGCGCGACGTTGTCGAGCAGGCCGCTGTCCTTGGCGATCAGGTAGATCGGCAGCAGCCCGGCCACCGAGGGCAGCATCTTGGTGGACAGGAAGAAGAACATCGCGTCCGACCACTTGCGCACCGGCTTGATGGACAGCGCGTAGGCGGCCGGGATCGACAGCACCAGTACCAGGAGCGTCGACATCAGACTCGCGGAGAATGAGTTGATCAGCGGCGGCCAGGGAGAGACGCCGGTACTCACGCCGAAGAACTCCCGGTAGCCCTGGAGAGTCAGCAGCGCCCCCACGCTCGGCGGGTTGGTCGCGGCGTCGGACTCGCTGTGCAGCGACGTGAGCACCATCCAGGCGACCGGGAGGAAGAAGACGGTTCCGCAGAGCCAGGCCAGCAGGCCGAGCGCACCGCGCTTGCGACGTGCCAGGAAGCCCCCGGGAGTGTCCATGGGCGTGGCCATCAGCGGGTCTCCTCTCGGAGCAGGGACGAGACGGTCCTGAGCGCGAAAGTGCCCACGAGGAGGGAGCAGATGACGACGATGACGCCCTCCGCGGAGGCCTGCCCGTAGTCGTGTGCCTGGTAGAAGGTCTCGTAGACGGTGTAGGGCAGGTTGGCGGTGCCCAGGCCGCCGGCGGTGAGGGTGAAGACGGCGTCGAAGTTCTGCACCACGTAGATGCTGCCGAGCAGGGCGGCCAACTCCAGGTAACGGCGCAGGTGGGGGAAGGTGAGGTAGCGGAAGACCTGCCAGGTGGTCGCACCGTCCACGCGGGCCGCCTCGACGGCGTCCACGGGGCGGCTCTGCAAACCGGCCAGCGTGATCAGCATCATGAAGGGTGTCCACTGCCAGATCAGCGATGCCTCCACGGACATCAGTGGCAGCGAGGACAGCCAGTCGGGCTGCGGCGCGCTGTCGCTGCCGAACAGACTCCACAGCCAGGTCAGCGATCCGTTGATCAGCCCGTAGGTGGCGTTGTACAGCGCGTGCTTCCAGAGCAACGCGGAGGCCACGGGCACGACGAGGAACGGTGTGATCAGCATGGTGCGGACGATGCCGCGGCCACGGAACTTGCGGTCCAGGAGCAGGGCCAGCCCCAAGCCCAGTGCCAGGCTGACCAGGACCACCGTGGCGGTCAGGGTGACGGTCGTCAGCAGGGAGGAACGCAGCTCCGGGTCGGTCACCGCATTCTTGTAGTTCTGCAGACCCGCGAAGGCCTTGTTGTTCGGGTCGAGGGCGTTCCAGCGCATGAACGAGATCGCCACGGTTCCGACGAACGGCAGCTGGGTGACCACGATCATGAAGATCAGGGCCGGGAGCAGTGGGGCCCGCCGGGCCCACGCCCCGCGGGATCGCCGTGGGGGTGCCGCCGGGTGGGCGGTCTGCGGCGCCCGGGCACGCTTGGTGAGCGGGTGAGTGATGGTCATCGGTACGTCTCCGCTGTGCTCCGGTGCCCCGGTCCCGCGGGGGCGGGACCGGGAGGCCGTGAGCGTCGGGTGGATCGGGAAGGGGTCACTTGGCCGCGTGCTTGGCGGCGACCTTCTCGGCGAGCGCCTGACTGGCCTTCAGCGCCTGATCGACACTGGTCTTGCCGGCGATGGCGGAGCTGATCTGCTGGGAGACCTGCGTGCCCAGGTCGGTGAACTCGGGGATGCCGACGAACTGGATACCGGGGGCGGGCCGCGGCTGCACACCGGGGTTACTCGGGTCGGCGGACTTCAGCGCGTTCGCGGTGGCGGTGGCGAAGGCCGAGGCCGCAGCGACGTACTTCGGGTTGCTGTAGGTGGAGGTCCGCTTGCCCGCCGGGACGTTTGACCAGCCGAGCTTGGCGCCCACCAGGTTCTCGTATTGCTTGCTGGACGCCCAGGAGATGAACTTCCAGGCGTCGTCCTTGTGGCTGCTCGCCTTCTGCAGACCCCAGGCCCAGGTGTAGAGCCATCCCGAACTCTTGGTCTGGTCGACCGGTGCGGGCGCGTAACCCATCTTGCCGGCCACCGGCGACCCACTGGCTTCGAGCGACCCGGCCGCGGAGGTCGCGTCGTACCACATGGCGACCTTGCCCTGCTCCATGTCGTTGAGGCACTCGGCGAACCCGGACTGCGGGGCGCCCGCCTCACCGTGGGCCCGCACCAGGTCGACATAGAACTTGGTCGCCTTGGTGAAGGCGGGGCTGTCGACCTGGGCCTTCCAGTCCTTGTCGAACCAGGTGCCGCCCATGGTGTTGACCATCGTGGTCAAAGGAGCCATCACCTCGCCCCATCCCGGGAGGCCGCGCAGGCAGATGCCCTTCATCCCGGACTTGGCGCCGTCGGCCTTGGCGGCCAGGGCGGCCACCTGCTCCCACGTGGGGTTGGCCGGCATGGTCAGCCCCTTCTCCTTGAAGATGTCCTTGCGGTACATCAGGAAGGACGACTCGCCGTAGAACGGCTCGGCGTATATCTGGCCGGACCCCGTCAGGGACTGCTGCATGGCGGGCAGGATGTCGCTCTGGTCGAAGGCGGTGTCCTTCTTCGCGTACGAGGTCAGCGGGGCGAGCCAGCCGTTCTTGGCGTAGATCGGCGTCTCGTAGTTGCTGATCGTGGCCACGTCGTACTGGCCGGCCTGGCTGGAGAAGTCCTGGGTGATCTTGTCACGGACGTCGTTCTCGGGCAGCACCGTGAAGTTGACCTTGATGCCGGTTTCCTTGGTGAAGTTGTCTGCCGTGAGCTTCTGCAGGTCCGCCATCTGCGGGTTGTTCACCATCAGCACGTTGATGGAGTGCGAGCCGGAGCCGCCCCCCGAGCCACCCGCGCCCGCACAGGCCGTGAGCAGAGCGCCGCACATGACGAGCGCGCCGAGCGGCATGGTGTGCCGCAGAACAGTTCTTCTGGAGTTCATGATCGTCCCTTTCATCAAATGTCGGGTGTGAGCAGCGAGGATGGGGGGGCGGGAATGTGGGATCGGGCAGACGGGGGTGTTCGGCTGACTGGACAGGGGGTGCCGTCGGAGCGGCTCCGGTGAAGCCGCCCGTGGCCGTAGGGGCGGGCTGAGCTGGTCAGACCCGGTGGACGCGGGGCCCCATCAGTGAGTAGCGGTGCGCTTCGGCGCTGGAGAGCCCGGTGTCGGTGACGATGGCCTCGAAGTCGTCCACCCCGGCGAAGCGGCAGAAGCTGCTCGCGCCGAACTTGCTGTGGTGCCCCATGAAGACGCGTCGGCGCGACACAGCCAGTGCCTTGGCCTTGACGTCGGCCACCACCGGGTCGGGGGTGGTCAAGCCGAGCTCGCGGGAGATGCCGTTCGACCCTAGGAAGGCCAGGTCGATCACGAATCGTTCGAGCATGGCGCAGGCCCATGAGCCCACCGTGGCCAGCGTCCGGGCCCGGACTCGGCCTCCGAGGAGCAACACGTTGAGCTGCGGGGAGTCCACGATCGCGGCTGCGGTGGACAGTGACGCGGTGACCACGGTCAGGGGCCGGTCACAGGGGAGGAGGCCGGCGAGGAGCTGGGGGGTGTAGCCCTCGTCCACGAATACCGTCTCCGCGTCACCGAGGAGCTTGACGGCCTCCGCGGCAATACGGCGCTTGTCCTTGACGTGCAGGGTCTCCCGTTCAGGGAGGCCCGTTTCGAAGCCTGCGCCCTCGACTGGATAGGCGCCGCCATAGGTGCGGCGGATCAGGCCCCTGCGTTCCAGGACGCTGAGATCGCGGCGGACGGTCTCCGGTGCGACGGCCAGGTCGACGGCCGTGGTGGTGACCTCGACCCGTCCCTGGTGGCGGGCGAGCGCGAGAATCCGGCTCTGACGCTCTTCGGCGTTCATCGCGCTCACCTCGCCTTCCGTTCCGGTCCGGGCACGGCGTGCCCGGTCTTGCCGGTCTTTTATACCAATCAGCTTTTGGCGCAAAGCGGCCCACAATGGGCCTGAAATCGCCCGATGATGCCTGATGGGGCTACGTGAAACCGCAGGTCACGGCATTGCCATACGTTTTGTACCATTCATCGTTGCCCGTATGGACCGCTTGCAGTGCCCGGTTCGGGCAGACAGCGGACTGTGACTGACCTCATCGCTGCTCATGCTCCTCCAGTCCGGGAAGGCCGGGCGGCACGATTCGGCAGGTCTGATCGGTCCGCCGAACGATGCCGGATGCGTCGTCGGCCGGGCCGTGTGGGTCGGTGCATGGATCACGCGTGCTGCGCACCGGGAGTGCGTCGTTCGTCTACACGGCGCAGGCGACGGCGGCCGCCGGCCGCTTGAGGGGGTGCCGACAGACGAATAGCTGGGTTGGACGTGTGCCTCCGCGTGCCGAGGAGGGTGGGCGGCCGGGGCAGCGGCGCCAGTCCCGGGGTTCCAGGGCCGGAAGTGTCGTGAGAGGAAGATGCCGAGCTTGCCCGGTAGTCACGTCGCAGGCTCCTGCCAGATACCGGATTTTGGTCGGCTAACAGCGGCTAACCTTCGGTCGATTCGACGAGTGTGCGCGCGGATCGGCATGCAGCTGGCGCTCGCCACGACCCAGCGCCCGCCCTGGCCACTCAGAAGGGGACGACGAAGTAGAACACCAGGCCGAACCTCCGTGGCAGAGCCTCGTCGCCTGGCTAGTGCTGTGACCGCATTGGTTCACCGGGTGAGACGGAAGGATCTCGCGCATGTTCGAAGAGAAGCTCGATGCGCTCTCGCAGATGATGGCCGAGCACATGGCCACGCCGTTCCCGCCAGGCTTCCGCAGTCTGGACATCGAGGACCAGGACATGGTGATGCTTGATGCGGACGCCTACGGCTACGCCCAGGGCGTGCTCAAGGGACCGCTCGACGAACAGCGCGGCAGAGGCTTGATCCGGCTGACGGCGGTTTTCGAAAGGGTGCTCCCGGCGATCGACGACGCGTACGCGGCCGGCTATTACACGCACGTGCGCAACATGGCGGTGCTGGCCGCCGAAATCGAGACTCTGCGCGAGAAGTAGCCCTCCGACCAGGAAGGTTCGCCCGGCCCGCGGTGACGGCGGTTGGATGTGCGGCGACGTCCGGTCCGACCGTTGGAGGTGTGGTGGCCGAGCCCGTCCGTGTGCGCAGACTGACCGACCAGGAGGGGCAGAAGCTGCAGCAGATCGTGCGCCGGGGCAGCACCAGTTCGGTGCGCTACCGGCGCGCGATGATGCTGTTGGCCTCGGCCGGCGGGAACCGCGTCCCGGTCATCGCCCAGCTGGTGCAGGCGGACGAGGACACGGTTCGCCACGCGATCCACTGCTTCAACGAGATCGGCCTGGCCTGCCTGGACCCTCGCTGGGCGGGAGGCCGTCCCCGCCTGCTCAGTCCTGACGACGAGGACTTCGTCATCGCGACGGCCACCACCCGCCCGACCAAGCTCGGCCAGCCCTTCACCCGCTGGTCGATCCGCAAGCTCGCCGCCTACCTGCGACGTGTTCACGGCCGTGTGATCCGGATCGGCCGCGAGGCGTTACGGTGCCTGCTCGCCCGGCGCGGCGTCACCTTCCAACGCACGAAGACCTGGAAGGAGTCGCCAGACCCTGACCGCGACGCCAAGCTCGACCGCATCGAGCACGTCCTGGAACGGTTCCCCGACCGGGTGTTCGCGTTCGACGAGTTCGGCCCGCTCGGCATCCGGGCCCACCGCCGGAGCTGGTTGGGCTCCCGCCGGTCATCCCGAGCGGCACCCCGCGACCTGCCACCGCACCCACGGCGTCCGCTACTTCCACGGCTGCTACTCGGTCGGCGACGACACCCTGTGGGGCGTCAACCGCCGCAAGAAGGGCGCCAACAACACCCTGGCCGCCCTCAGGTCGATCCGGGCGGCTCGACCGGACGGTGCCCCGATCTGCGTCATTCTCGACAACCTGTCCGCCCACAAGGGCGAGACGATCCGGCGCTGGGCCAGGGAGCATCATCTCGAGCCGTGCTTCACCCCGACCTACGTGTCGTGGGCGAATCCGATCGAGGCCCACTTCGGGCCGCTGCGGCAGTTCACGATCGCCAACTCCAACCACCGCAACCAACGCCGTCCAGACCCGGGCCCTGCACGCCTACCTGCGCCGGCGCAACGCCAACGCCCGCCACCCCGACGTCCTCGCCGCACAACGCCGCGAGCGCGCCCGCATCCGCAGCGAGAAGGGGATCCGCTGGGGCGGACGGATGCGCGTCCCCGCGTCCTGACCATCGCGGTGAAGGCAAGCTCGCAGGCGAGCGATAGGGTCACCCGCGTGCGGTCCTGACGCAGGCCCACCGCAGGCGGCACGGGAGGCCGGATGACCAGATGGCGGCGGTTCGAGCGGCAAGAGGCAACCCTCCAATACTGGGAGATCCGCCAGGAAGGCATCCGCTGCTTCCTCCGCTGGGGCTCCGACCGAACCCCCGGCAAGGCGAGCACAACAATCCTCGATGACGAGGAACAGGCGCGGCGCCACGCAGTACGCAAGATCAACGAACGTCTTCGCAAGGGCTTCACCGAGGTGGAACCTCCCTGCGATCCGGCAGAAGCCGAGACTGGTGCGCCAGTGCTGGACGTCCTCACCAGGGCCGCCAGCACCTACGCGCCGGTGCCGGAGTTCCTGCCAGTCGACGGTTTCGACCAAGTCTTTCGCTGCGCGCGCACGCCCGATCACCCGATGGGCTTCTTCGAGTACTACGTGCTGCGCGAGCAGGGTCACAGCGCGGTCCGCTTCGCAGTGCGAGCCGGCAGCCATCAGGACGCGGTGGTTGCCGGGTTCCTTGACTTCCTCTGCTCCAGGCGTGACCTCGCCTTCGAAGGCCGGTCCCACCACAAGGTGGCATTGCCGAGTCCGGTCGGGTCCTTCGACCACGCGCTGTTCTGCTCGCCGGCACTGGGCCGAGCCTGCGCCGCGTATCCGGCAGCGGCAGCGCGGGTCGCGACAGCCTTCCCCATTTTCAACTGCGAGATCGGGGACGAGGACCCGGAGGTGCTGATCGACGCCCGCATCCACGGTCACGCCTCGCTGCCCTACAGCGACTGGGGACGAGCGCCGTATCCCGCCGTTGACCTGCGCTTCGACATCCAGCCGTCATTCTATCGACCGTCACCGAAGTTCAAGATCTATCGGCCGAGCGACGTCCAGAAGCTCCTGGACGTACTGCCGACGGCATCGCCACAGAGCTGGCTGGAGGTGCGGTCCTTCCGAGGCGAAACCACGCGCCTGAAACCCGACACGACCATGTCCTTCGCTGACGTGATGTCCCTACTGATCAACTGAAGAAACGGCCTGGCTGTCGTCGGCCGCAGCCCCGGGCTTCCAAACGTCAACAAACTGCAGCCGGTGAACCTTCTCGGTCACGGCACTAGTAGGACTCCGTTAGGTCTGTCTGCCTGCCGTGGTCAGGGGCATGAGGACTGTGTGGACGCACATGAAGTAAATCGTGTTCGGGCGACGTTGGCATTATTCGTGGCGGATGTGTTCGCCTCGGTGCCGCGTAAGGACCAGCGGGCCAAGGGCGACTGCTATCTGCGGGGACTGATGATGGACGGTCGCCGCAAGTCGATCCACGCCATGGCCTCGCGGCTGCCGGACGGCAACGAGCAGAACCTGCAGCAGTTCGTGAACCAGTCCACGTGGGATCCGGTGCCGGTGCGCCGGCGGATCGCCGAGCGGCTGGTGCCGCGGATCGGAGCGGACGCCTGGGCGGTCGATGACGTGTCGTTCCCGAAGGACGGCAGGATGTCGGTCGGTGTCGCGCACCGGTACTGCGGTGCGCTGGGCAAGCAGGCCAACTGCCAGGTCGCGGTCAGCGTGCACGCGGTCTCCGATGCGGCCTCGTGCCCGCTGAACTGGCGGCTGTTCCTGCCCCGGGAGTGGGCCGATGACGCTGTCCGGCGCCGGCGGACCGGCGTGCCCGAGGACGTCGGGCACCGGGAGAAGTGGCGCCTGGCACTGGACGCCCTGGATGAACTGGCCGTATGGGGACTGGTGCCGCCGGTGGTGGTGGCCGATGCCGGCTACGGGCAGAACGCCGACTTCCGCGCCGGCCTGGCCGCGCGGGACATCGCGTACGTGGTCGGCATCCGCGGCGATGTCACCGTCCAGCCGCATGACGCGCACCCCGCCGCCCCGGCCTGGTCCGGCAACGGCCAGCCGCCGGTTCCCCGCTACCGGCAACCACCGGTGCCGGTGGCGGACCTGGCAGCGGCCGCCGGATGGGAAGCCTTCACCGAGGTGACCTGGCGGGAAGGCTCCCGCGGCCCGATGACCTCCCGCTTCCTTGCGGTGCGGGTCCGGCCGGCCGGGGTGCGCCCGCGTCGGCTGGCCCAGGCAGCCGCGGTGGCCCGGCACGGCCGGTGGGACGGTGTCCTGCCGGAGGTGCGGTTGCTGGCCGAATGGCCCGACGGCGAGGCCGAACCGACCCGGTTCTGACTGTCCGACCTGCCCGACGACACCCCGCTCACCGACCTGGTCCGCCTGGCGAAGATCCGCTGGCGCATCGAGCACGACTACCGCGAACTCAAGCACGGCCTGGGCCTGGACCACTTCGAAGGCCGCTCCTGGAACGGCTGGCACCACCACGCCACCCTGGTGAGCGCCGCCCACGCCTTCCTCACCGAGCAGCGGCTGGCCCCAAAAGCCGACACAGCGGACTCAGTGCGTTGTGGCAAACCGGATCTCGTTCGGAGCCTGCGGTGCGGGTGATCATTCGGACAGAGATGCCGGTGTGGTTGTGGGCATGAAGAAACGGGCCCCTTGGTAGTGACGTGGTTGTTGAAGCCGGTCACGAGCATGGAGACCCGTTGTCTGACGAGTTGGCCATCTCTGCTGTGCCTGCGTCCACTGCGGTCACCCCTGGGTGTGACTGCTACGTCCACAGGTTCGGTTCGATCGCTCCGGGTCGGCGGGTGCGGTGCTATCCGAGTGACATGACGGATGCGGAGTGGGCCGAGGTCCGCTCCGCGATGCCGGTGCCGGCATGGCTGCTCAAGCACTGCCGCCCGGCACCGTGACGCGGGGGGCGGCAGCGGGGTTCGCGTCAGGAAGGCGTGTGCTCAGGCGCCTGCGACGGCCAGTTCGTCGTTGATCACGGACTCGGCGCGCTCGCGGATGCCGGAGGAAGGGCCGCCCTGAGGTCTACCGACGGGCGGGGCCGCCGTCGACCGGGATCCGGTAGAGCACGTAGGGCTTGCGCCGAAGATCGACGCCGGCGTTGTATGCGGCCTGCCGGTTCAGCTGATTGGCCATCACGTACAGGTTCCGGTCGTAGCCGATCGACAAGGTGTCCGGCCAGATCAGCCGGTTGTCGTGGACCAGGGTGCGGAATCGCCCGTCGGTGTCGCGGAAGACGAGTGCGTTGTGCTCGATGTCGCCTCCGTACACGCGGCCCGCGTTGTCCGTCTCCAGCCCGTCGGACATCCCTTTCGTGCCGAGATTGCGAACGGTCTTCGCGATCTCGGAATCCGCTACCCGGCGGTCGGTCAGACCGCTCGTCGGCACGGAGTACAAGGTGCGGCTGGACAGGGGGCAGTAGTAGAGGGTCTTGCCATCCGGGCTCAGGGCGATGCCGTCCGACCCGATGTTGATGGGGCTGGTGGGACCGTGTGCCGGCCGGTTGAGCATTCGCTTCCCGTCGATGACGGGAACGAAGTCGGGCACCGGGCGTACCGAGGGCACGTTGTTCAGTCGGCGCCAGGATGTCCCGGACGCCAGATCCACGACGATCAGCCCGTTGGGGCCGTCCGAGGAGGCGTCCGTGAGGTAGGCGGTGCCCGCCTTGCCTCGGGTGAGGTCGAGTCGCACATCGTTCACGAAACTACGGGGGCCGGCGACCTGACGGGGCAGCAGGATGGTCCGGATGACCTTGTTGGTGCGCAGGTCTATGGCGACGAGTTTGGGCCCGCCCACTGGTGCGTTGCCGAACTGGATGCGCCCGGTGTCCACGACCCACAGCCGGTCGGCGGCGTCGACGACGACGCTCTGCACCCCCAGGAAGTGATGCGCGGGGTCGCGTGTGTCGGCGGTGTTGATCTCGCGGTTCGGGTAGGGGACGGTTTTCCCATTGCGCACTTCGGCGACCGAGTACTGCACCTTGTCGCCCCAGTGGGGGAAGTTCACGAACACCCGGTCGGTGCGTGAGACGCTCACTCCTGTGGGCATAGCCCCGTTGAATTCCGCGACAGGCTGCAGGCGTTGCTTGTTCTGCGCGGGTGCGCCGGGAGGTTCCCTCGAATCGACCTGCGAGCTCACCAGGGATGTCTGGGTAGCGCTGCCCCCGATACAGAGGGTCGCCAGCAGTGCGACGACGCCGCGGCTCGATATCTTTCTCCCAGTCACGTCCTGCTCCTGTTCCGAAATTAGGAACGAGAATTTCGGGGCAGTTGATCCGTCTGTTCTTTTGCGGTCATGAGAGCCCATACAAACCTATGACCGATGAACGGGGATCGCAACCAGGAGCATGTCTCCGCCGGCCGGCGGAGACATGCATGCAAACACGCTCTCCACAAGTTCCGGCACCCTCCGGAACTTGTGGAATCGAATGCTAACGCGCAGTCGTATCCGGGGCAAAAGCTTCACTCGTTCTGTTGATCGAGGAGGGTGCGATGCCGTCGGTGCTGGGGTTGATGGAACGGCGTGAGGCGCGGGCGAGGCAGGATCTGGAGTCCTGTACGGAGGTTTTGGAGCAGGCTCAGGCGGAGGTGGATGCCGCGCGGGAGCGGGTCGAGCGGGCCCGGGTGGGGCGTGAGGAGCTCGTGTCGGTGCTGGCGGAGGAGAGTCCGGTGAATACGCCGGTTTCCGTGCCGTCTGGTGGTGAGACGGCTGCCGCCGTGGGAGCGGGCGGCTTGGGGGCGGGCATGGCGAGCGGCCGCCGGTGTGGCGGTCGGGGATGGGCGAGGAGGCGCTCAGCGGCCTGTACCGGGAGGTGTTCGCCGCGGTGGTGACTGCGTCGGGGCCGGTGAGCGGGGTGGAGTTGACGCGGGCGGTGGGCCGGGAAGCGGAGATCAAGAACGAGGTGGAGAAGATCCGTCACCGTGCCTACGTGCTGGAGAAGCGGGGCTGGCTGGTGCGGGCGAAGGACGGACGGTTCACACCCGCGCCCGGGCCAGTCGGTCGGGGCGCTTTTCCGGCCAGCGCGGAGCGTCTGCGGCCAGGCGCCGGGACAGCCTGATCACGGCGGACCACCACACCATCGCCGCGCGGTGACCGATCCGACGTGGGGCGATGTCACGGTCACCGATGTCGAGGCCGACGGAACCCGTTGGCCGATCCAGGTCGCTTTTTGTGCGGCCGGCCGACGCTGGAAGACGGCGTTCGAGATCAGCGATGTCGCGGACGAGCGGGAGCCGCTGCCCGAGGAATTCGGTGAGGAGATGGCGCAGGAGCTGGCGTCGCTGGCGGTCACCTGGGTCCTGGAGTGTCTCGCAGCAGCGGTTTAGGGCCGGGGTACCGGAACCTGCGTCCTCTCCGGCAGGAGCGGCTCGATCCGCGCCCACCGCTCATCCGAAGACGATCCACGGTGATTCCCCTACGCATCGGACAACGCTCACTCACCGCCCGGACACGCCCCACGGGGCCGATCCGCCTCATTGTTTTAGCCATTGTATGGGCTTGCCGGGAAACAAGTCGTGGCTTCCGGCTGCTGGGATCGTTGTTCTGGTATGGGGAGAGTGGAGGGGATCGAGGCGGTCCTGGCTGCGAAGTTCCAGGCCTTGTTACCGCATCTGGACGAGCGCCAGCGCCGGCTGGCCATAGGGCAGGAAGCGCGGTCGTTGGGGCATGGCGGGATCAGGCTCGTCGCCGCTGCAGCCGGGGTCCGGGAAGTGAAGTTTCCCCATGATCTTGGACACGTGATGCTTACGCCGCGAGGGCGTGTCCTTGCTCGTGACGCTGCCGGATCTCCAGTGGGGTGAGGTAGCCCCAGAGTGGATGCTTCCGCAATCGCCGTCGGTTGTAGAAGGTCTCGGCGCGACCTGCTCGAACGCCTCCTGTCACCCAGACGCCTGCGCAGCCAGCCCCGCGTCGTCAAACGCAAGATGTCCAACTATCGGCTCAAACGCCAGGATCCGTCCCGCAGCATCCGCTCCACGGGCAGGACCCGGTTGGCGGGCACCCGCCACAACAGACCGGCGGTGAAGGCCCGCCACAGCGGCACGCCCAAAAACTGCCGGACCGCAGCGCGGTTGCCGCGCGCCGGTCGACGGCCGCCCCCTCCTCCCGCGCCTGGCGGCGCACCATGGCCACCGCGTCTGCCGTATCCCACGCCCCCACGCTGCCCTGACCTTCGCACGGGCCCCAGCACCGGCCGCCGTCCACGTGCTCATAACCGATGATGTGACCCGACCCGTTGCACTTGTAGCAGGGCTCGGCCCAGTACCCGGTGCCGCGCCGCTCCTCCCACTGGAGGGGCCGCCCCTCCCGCTCGCAGGTGATCTCCAGCATCCTGACCGGCCAACCGGCCAACCGGCCAACCGGCCAACCGGCCAACCGGCCCGCCGCCCCTCCCGCTCCCTCAGTTGGGGCTCGGGGACGTCCCATGCGCCGCGGGGCGCCTCATGCGCCGCCGCCACGGCTGCCGCCTTGGAGGAGCCTTCGTCCAGCTTCGGACCGCCTTCCCGCGGGGTGACGACCCACAGCCCACGCCCGGCGCGCTTGACCTCGCATCTCGAACGGTTGTCATATTTGCCACAATTGCGGATTGATTGGGCGTCAGGTTCACCCACAGCCTGTTGGAACTGCCTCGCAGAACGCCGGACGTGCGGCTTGCTCCAGGAATGGAGTCAACGATCGGTTTTAAGCCGCAGCAGTGGCTCGACTGGTGCAACAATCGGTGACTTCATAGTGAGGTAGGCCACATCTCGCCCGTCGAGTTACGAAGCCAACCGCTATCGAGTAGCCACATAAACACAGCTCGTAGCACCTGACTGAGAAGTCCCCGGGCCCGTGATGGTCCACACGTAAAGTACCGGGGCATGTGGCACCCTACCAACGCTCATATTCCTTGCGGTAAATTGAAATACCGTCACCACGAACCGACATCTGTGGTCGGTAGCGTGGGGAATCAGCCGAACGAGGGGAAAACCAAGGATGTTACGCAGGCAACCAAGAAATATTCGCCTCGCCACGGCCACAGCAGTGTTCGCCGCTGCTGCGGGCATGGGAATCGTCAACGCTCCATCAGCCGCGGCATCACCCGAGCAGTGTCAGGTTGGATACTTCTGTGTCTGGCAGAACAGCAGCTACACCGGCCGGTTCTACGCAGCGCCGGGCAGTGTGCCCAACATCGGTGCTTTCATGAACGATAGGACGACGTCGTACTGGAATCGCACCACGTCCTGGGTCACTTTGTATAGCGACTCGAACTACCGGGACTGCATGACTGCGGTGCCGGCCGGGGGGTCAGCCGCGGCCATCGCGCCGAATCTGAACGACAGGATGACCTCCTTCACGATCTCCCCTCGCCCCACCTGCTAGCCCGAACCGGAACGCCGGTCAAGGGCTTTCGGGCGCGAGTGACCGGAACTGCTCATAGTTCGTGAAGTGACGGACGGAGATTGCAATTTACTCCGCCGATATCGCCCTGGCATCGCGATGTCCACAAATGGACGCGGTTGCCTGCGTACTCGCCGCGGCTTTTCTGGGCGCCCGCGCCGAGTTAAGTGTCGTGGCCGCCGACCTGGGTCTGGGAGCCGTGGCCGCCGACGGGGAGGCAAGGACGCGGGCCGCACTGCCGTGCGCGGCCATCGCCTGGCTGGGAGCCGGAGGCGTCGCGGGCACCCTGAGCTGGGGCCTGGGGGAGGACTATCCGTTCGGCTACGCGCTGACGGCCTTCCAACTCCTCGTCGGCACCGTGTTGCTGCCCAGGCACCTGCGGCGCTCGGCCCACCGGGCCGCCGCGGGCGCCCGGGCGGGCCGCAGCGGACGCCAGTGCCGTGACTGGGATGGTTCGCCGGGTTGACGTCCGCGTCAACCCCAGGCCATCCGTCTTCACAGGGTGTGTGATCACATAAGTTGTGGCTCCTCGAAGATGTATGAGAAGGAGCGACAGTGGGCGAAGATTCTCAGGTGGCAGTGCTCGCAAAGGTTCTGTCAACGACACACGGCGTGGATGAGCGGATCGACTGGAGTGCGGTCGAGGAGATCTGGGGGACCCGGTTTCCGGCCGACTATGTCGCCTTCATGGAGGTGTACGGGGCGGGCAGCGTCAGCAGGGAAGTTGGAATACTGTTGCCGATTCCGCGGTCCGATGCTTATTCCAGGTCAGCGCGCCCGACATCCCTCGCACTCACCTGGGCTCCGGAGCCGTGTGCGCAGGCTCAAATCGTGCCGGGGGGCAGTTCGCATGAAGTGCGGAAGACCCCGCCACCCCTCAGGGCGCTGGATGCGGGGTCTTCGTGTATCTGCAGCCGGATGCCGCCGAGCGCAGTCCGATGACGGCTACTGGTGCAGCCGCGACGCGTCCCGGCAGGACTCGGAGCCCGAACAACGGGCGAGCGCGGTCAAGGTCTCGTGCAGGGCTTTCTCTTTCCCGTCGCTCAGACTGCCTGCGAGATTCTTAAGCTCAGCGGGATCGGCCTGCGTGTCGTAGTATTCGCGTTCCCCGTCCGCGTACTCGACCCAGAGACTGTCCGCGGTCCGAAGCGCCTCGTACGTCGGCGGATTGCCGCTGTCCTTCGGAGCCGCGTCGGGATCGCCCTTGGACGTTCCGGGATGGTGATGCTCGACCAGAACGGACTCACGCCAGTCCTTCGGCGACGATCCGTGGAAGAGGTCGACAAGGCTGAGACCGTCCACGGCCGAGGGCGGCTTCAGCCCCGCGAGCTGCTGGAACGTCGGATTGAGATCGGTGTTCTGCACCAGCTGGGAGGCGGTCCGCCCCGCTGGCACATCCGGTCCTGTCACCATCATGGGGACGCGGATATCGGTGTCGAAGGCGGTCTGCTTGCCCGGCCGCAGCCGGTGCTCACCCATGTGGAAGCCGTTGTCCGAGCCGAAGACCAGATACGTGTCGTCCGCGAGCCCCTTCTCCTTCAGCACGTCCTCCAGGCGGCCGATCATCCGGTCGACGGCCTGAACCGAGCGGACCCGCTTGGCGAACTTGCGGTCGATCTGCGTCTTCTCCTTGTCGCTCAGGGGCTTGAGATCGGCCTGCCACTTCGGCGCCTGCGCGGGCAGCCGATCGTAGGCGGCGCTCTTGGGTGCCTTGAGCCCCGGGTAGCTGTTGGCGTCGCGGGGCGCGGGCGTGGAGGGCTCGTGCGGCGCGAAGGTGGCGAGTTCCAGCATGAACGGCTTGCTGTCCGCCGCCGAGGAACCGATGAAGGAGACCGCCTTGGCGGACACCACGTCGGTCAGGTAGTCCTGCGGGTCATGGCCGTAGTGGACGACCTTGCCGTTCTCGTTGAGGTCGTAGTTGAACTCTGGATACCCGTTGCCGGCCACGTCCCATTCGTTCCAGCCCGGAGGCACATACGGGTGATCGGTGCCGCTGGTGTCCTTCGGCTGGTAGCCGTTGAGGTACTTGCCCATGAAGCCGGTGCGGTAGCCGGCCTTCTGAAGAGCCGGCGCGTAGCACTTCTTCTCGTCGCCGTTCTTCATGAAGGCGCCATAGCCTCCGTCGTCCCCGTTGTTGGTGAAGACCCCGGTGTTGTGGGGGTACTGCCCCGTGAGTATCGAGGAACGCGAGGGGCAGCAGAGCGAGTCGGTGACGAAGTAGTTCGAGAACGTCGTCCCCTGCTTGCTCATCTGCTGAACGTGCGGCATATACCGCACGAGATTCCAGGAGAGATCGTCGGTGAGTACATAAATGATGTTGGGCTTGCGGCTCTGTTCAGAACTCCCCGCCAACGAGGATGCGGACGCCCCGACCGCGGCGCTCTTGCCGGGCGCTGCCGAGCACCCGACGAGCAGCGCGGCGGCCATGGCAACCCACAGCAGCACCTGCCCTGCCGCACTCCTGCCTGGTGACGATCCGTGCATGCACTCTCAACTCCCTCTAGTCCGCCGGTCGGTGGCCAGCGAGAGTAAGAGCGCTTCTTGTGGATTCCTTGTGCCGAAGGGCCCAGCTCATCAGCCGAGGTGCGCGTCCCACAGGCCCGGTGCCGAGGCCGAGGTCTGGTTCGGCTTCTTTCAGTGCTTGGTGTTCTTGCCATGTCTGTTTGGCCCGGTCGGGGCGAAGGGGGCCGGGCAGGTGGCGGAGCCGGGTCCGCCGATCCTGCATGCCGGTGTCGTTGTCAGTGGCGAGGTCTGGGGCTGTCGCCGGACGCGGTCGAGCGGGTCTCGCGGCTGTGGGGCAAGTACCGGCGGGGGTTGCTCGGTGATCGTCCTGCACAGCGTCGGCGGGATCGGGGCATCCCCGCACTCGGGGGTTGCGCCCCGGCAACGGTGGTGTGCTGTTCGAGGACGCCGCTGTCCCCGCACCCGCGGGGGTTGCCCCGGCAGGAGCCGAGAAGAGCCACCGCTCAGGGGTCGTCCCCGCACCCAGAGGGGGGCTCGCCCTGCTGCACGTCAATGACCACAGCGCTGTGCCGTCCCCGCACCCGCGGAGGTTGCCCGCGGTCGCCCTCCACGTGAGTGTCCCGGCAGTGGTCGTCCCCGCGTCAGGGGAATGGTCTCTCCAGCGACGTGAACCCGCCCGTCGTCGTGGTCTGCTTCCCGCGTGCGAGGGGATGGACCCAAAATAGTGATGCGTGCGGCATGGCGCCGCAGCCTCGCCCGGTCGAAGGTCAGGCCGGGTTCAGTGGAGTGATCCCGGTGCCCGCGTACAGCTCGGGTTCCAGCGACAGGACAGTGAGTGGGTCCCCCGCCTTCACCGCCTTCCAGGCGATCGCTGCCGCGTGCGCCACCGGCCAGTCGACGTTTCTCCATTCCATCGCATCCACCGCGTGCGCCGCGGTGAACGGCACGTTCTCCGCGAACCGCAGGGACGCCGCGTGCTTGCCCGCACCGGCGACCTGCCGTTCGGCGGCCAGCATGGACAGCGACGGGACGATGACCCGACCAGTACCACGCGAGGCCTCGATATAGAGGCCGGTGAAGAAGGGATCCGCACGGAACAGGGCGGCCAAAGCCGTGTGGTCCAGGACGGCCGTCAGATTCATGCGGCGCCGCCCTGATGGGCGCGGATCTTCGCCCAGGCGTCCCGGCCGGCCTGCTGAACCTGATCGGTGTACTCGATTCCGAGCTCCCGGGCGGCCTCCCGGGCGCGCTGCTCCCGTTCGGCAGCCGTGAGCTCCCGGGTGGCGAGGTCCTCCAGCAGCTCCGTGATCGTGGTGCCGCGCTCTTCCGCGAGAATGCGCAGCCGATCACGCACTTCCTCGCTGGTTTTGATGCTCGTCGGCTTGCTCATAGAGCCGATTCTACCGCCGGTAGACATGGTGGGGATCAGGTCTGCGAGCGCATGTGGCAAGGAGGTCCTGGACGAAGCCCTCCCCGACGAGATCGTCATCGGCCGCGACGACCTCACGCACCCCCGGACAGCGAGATCGCTGCCCCGCCGGCCATCGACATCTCCCGGGAGACGCCGAAGATCCTCACCATCAACGCGGTCCGCGAGTCGGACGTCTGCATCACCATGGGCTGCGGCGACACCTGTCCCGTCTTCCCCGGCAAGCGCTACCTCGACTGGAAGCTCGACGACCCGGCCGGCCAGGGCGTCGAGGCCGTGCGCCCGATCCGCGACGAGATCAAGACCCTGGTCCGGGCCTGATCGCTAAGATCGCCCCGGTGAAGCCGGAGGCGACGGCGTAAGCGACGCGACGTCGTCATCATCGGCTCCGGCTCCGCCGGATACGCCGCCGCCCTCTGCACGGCCCGCGCCCAGCTGGGCCCGTGCATGAACATTGGATCCCATCCAGTTCTGGGTCGCACAGTGAACAACCCGTGCGGCACAGGTAAGGCTGGCCAGGGCTCATGGCGGTCAGGGCGGGGTCTCCCCGTACTGAGCCAGCAGCGCCCGTAGCCGGAGAGCCTTGTCGTCTCCGCGGCCCCGGAGACGGTTCTTGTTGTTGCGCTTCCACCTGGCGAGCGCCTTCTCCTGCTCGTCGCCGAGGGTCAGGCTCGGCTGTATGTGGCCCCGTGTCGCCCCGAAGTCCGCACGTTGCTGAAGCATCGAGGTCCACTGGTCTCCTCGCTGGTCCCAGGCCCATCCCGGCAGCGCCTCGAGCTCGGCCTCCTGCGAGGCCGACAGCACATCGCGGCGGGTGCGCCAGGAGCTGAGCCACACTCCCACGGGGTGGCTGTTCCACTCCTCGCGCTGCTTGATCGACGAGCCGGGCCGGCCGGTGACGGCGCAGAACTGCTGCATCACCTCGACCTTCGCGTCGTGGACGTCCTGATAGGGGTCCCAGGACCAACCGGGTACCTTCTCGTTCAGCAGCGTCAGCTCGATGGCCATCTGTCCGCGCAGCTCGTCGACGAAGTCGGCCGCGTCCAGCGGCTTGCGCAGCTCGCGGTAGTTCTCCTCGCGCCGCTCGGCGAAGTCCTGGGGCAGGTCCTCGTCCGGGTTGCGCCACTTGTCGGCACCGGCGACCCAGATCTCCTTGCATTTGAGCTGGTCACGCAGGGCCTGGAAGGCAACGACCTCGTAGACCATGCGCGCCACCCGGCGCCGGCCTCGCTTGTCGGTGCGGTATACGACCTCGGCCCAGTCGCCGCCCATCGCCTTGTGCACCGGCACCGTCTCGCCCAACGGGTAGTACGTGGTGTTCCCGGCTGCCGCGTACCGGGCCACTAACGCCAGCGCCTCGATCACCGGCCGGTGGGTGTGGTTGGACGAACGGAACTCCAGCACGTCCAGCAGCCGGACCAGCCCGCGCCGGTAGTGGTTGGTGTACGACGCCTTCAACGTCGTCTGCACCGTACGCCGGTAGACCGGGCCGCGGGTCTTGAATTCGTGCACCAGCTCCCGCAGCGCCTGCTCGCCGCCGGACACCGCCGGGTAGACGACCTCGCAGACGGTGCCCTCCGGCTCGCCGAGCGACGCTTCGGCGAGCTTGAAGAGGATGTTCTCCTTGCCCGACACCTTCTTGAACGCGTTGACCAGTTGCTCGGTGACCTTCTTCTCCGCCCGCGCCCCGATCCGGTGCGCCGTGGAGATCAGCAGCTCCACCAGCGTGTCCGTGATCTCCCGCTCCCGCTCGTGCAGCAGCGCGGCCAGCAACGTGACCCGCAGCGGCAGCGGGTGCGTCCGCAGGTGCGAGGGGGACTCCACCGTTTCCTGGTGAGGGGCTGGTTTACCAGGGCAACCGTGTGAGTCAGGGGCCTCTCAACGCCGCCGGTGTAGCCCAAGATTGAGCAGCACCTTGCCGAGCTGGGCGGAAGTGAGGGCCGGCGTGGGCAGCGGTGGCGCGGCCGGCCGGGCGCGAAGGCCGTCGAGGAGCAGGGCGAGCGGGCGGAGCCAGGCATCCGGGGCGACCGTGGTGAGCGCGGGAACAGCCCGGCCTAGTGCTGCCAGGGTGAAGAGCAGGTCCTCGGTGGTGAGGTCCGGGCGAATAGTGCCCTGCTCCTGACCGCGCCGGAGCAGCACGTCGATGGTTGTGCGGTTGTGGCCGTGGATTGCCTCCAGGGAGGTGACGCCTTCCAGGTTCGTGGTCATGAGGTCGTTGGTGCCGCGGTCTGCGGCCAGGCCTGCGAACACTGTTCGTAGGTACTGCGTCAGTCCGGTCCATGCGTCTTTGGCGGTTCGCGCCCGCTCGCCCGCCGCTGTGGTCTCAGTGAGCGCGTCCCGGAAGACCTCATCGACGAGCGCGGCACGGGTCGGGAAATGGCGATAGAGGGTCGCGTTGCCCAGGCCCGCCCGCCGAGCAATTTCATCAAGCGGGGCCTCCAAGCCCTGTTCGGCGAAGACCTCGCGGGCCTTGTCCGCCAGCAGCTTCCGGTTGCGCAGCGCATCGCGGCGCCCTACCGGCGAACGGTCGCCCATCGTGTTGCCCCTCATCTCACTCCCATACCGGGGAGCGCTCCCCGGTATGGATGCTATCGTCAGCCGGGCAAACGGGGACGGCTCCCCGTTTTGTCTTCCGTGGACGGGACGTCCGCGGTCGTTCATGGGGAGGGGGAAGCGTGTCTGACATCGCACTCGTACTCGGCGGCGGCGGACCGGTGGGCGGGGCCTGGTTGACCGGGGTGCTCGCCGGGCTCACCGAGGCTGGGATCGATCTCAGCAACGCCGACATCGTGATCGGCACCTCTGCGGGTGCCGTCTTCGGATCCCGGCTCCTGTCCGGAGTCCCGGCCGCAGAACTGTACGAACGCCAGCTCTCCGGCGCAGACGCGGTCCGGCTGCCGGTGACAGCGCGCCAGACAGCACGCTTCCTCTGGGCAGCACTCGGCTCCCGCGATCCCCAGCGGTCCATCGAACGCCTCGCCCGGGCAGCGCTACACACCCGGACCGGCCCGGAGTCGGACGTCTTCGATACGGTCGACGCACTCCTGGGCGACGTCCACGACTGGCCCGAGCGAGAGCTGCGGATCACCGCGATCGACGCGCAGACCGGACAACTTGAGGTGTTCGACTCACACTCCGGAGTGCCACTCCTCGAAGCGGTCGCGGCGAGCTGCGCCGTACCGGTCGTATGGCCGCCGGTTACCGTAGCGGGCCGACGATGGATAGATGGCGGCAGTCGCTCGACCGCCAACCTCCAGCTCGCACGCGGGTATCGCCGGGTGCTGGCGGTAGTGCCGACCCCCCAGGCGGTTGGGCCGCATCCGAGCGCCTCGCAGCAAGCCGCAGAACTGTCCGACGACGGCGCGCACGTCGTCCTGCTGTCCCCGGACCCGGCTGCGCGCCGCATGATGGGCCGCAACATGGCGGATGACACACGCCGGTCGGCTGCCGCCCGCGCGGGCCACGCACAGGCCGGCGCACTGGCTCCTTCGGTGGCCGATGTCTGGCAGGGGTGACGGCGGCGGTTGAGGTGCGCGTTGTCAAGCGTTTCCTGACAAACGCTCACTTAAGGGGTGGCAGCCGCCGCTTTGGGGCGGCCGCGTGGACGTGCACGGTGACCCTGGAGGCCGCGAGGTTCTGGACGCCGACGAGGCTGACGACCGGCGCGCCCAGGACGTTGATGGTCGTCGCCGTCGTGCTGTTCGCGGTGATCGTGTATGACCGGAACCCCGCGGCCTCTGGAGCGCGACCGTCACGATCGGCGACACAGAGAACGTCCCGGCAGGCCAGTTGACGGTGACGTTGCCGTTCGCTTCGGTCACGCCGGACGCGCGCTCTTCGCGGCCGGCCGTGGGCGTGTAGCCGCCTCTGGCCGCCATCAGCTACCGGTTCCCTCGGATCCGATCTCGCAGGTGGACATAGCGGGAATGTCGGTCAGCACTTGGCGGCACAGGCCCGCACGGCCCCTCGGTCCGTGCGGGGGCCGGTTGGCGCATTCCCCCACCGCTGGAAGCGGCTCACGGGTCAGCAGTCCGCGCGGGACCCGCTCGCTCCCGCGCAGCAGCCGCACACCACAACGCGGACACACATCGACCAGCAGGCACCTATGCAGTGGACAGACCGCGGCGATACCCAGCCAGCCACCACCACAGCGGCCACACTCCGTCCCGCCTGAGACAAGGCGGACAGGCCCTGCTCCAGGTCGGCATCATCCGTTCCGGCGCGGCTACCGCCGTCAGCGACGCCTCCCGGCCCAACTCCACACCGGACAGGTCCAGTACGGTGCCCGCGTAGGGGTCCAGCTGCATCTGCTGCAGCTCCGCGGCCCGCAACCCTGTCGCATCCCGCATCCCGCATCCCGCAACCCGCCGAGGCCGGCGGGGGTGAGCGTGACCACGACAAGGGACGCCACCCGGCCCGGCCCGTGTCCAGCGCGAGCGTTCCCGTGGTGGCGATGGCGAGGGCCACGGTCGTCACCACCGCTGAAGCTCGGTCAAGTTCGGCGATAGTCAGGCAGGGTGGGCGTCCGTCAGCGCCCGCTCGGGGTGCAAGGTCGGCCGCCCGGTCCGCCTTCGAGCACCGTAGGCATCGACCCTGGGGTGTGGTGTGCCCCCGACGTGGTTGCGCTCGCCAACGTGTGATTCACCACAGTCAGTTATGTTGTGCACAATTTAATTGCTGGCTAGCGTGTGGAGTCGACACCACAGCACAGGGAGGCAACACCATGGATCCCGTCCGCTACGAGGATTACCGCCCCGCCGAACGCCGGACTTACCAGCAGGAGTTGGATGCGGTGGTGGCGCAGGTGGCGCAGCGCACCCGCACCTCGGTCGAGCGCGAGGCCGTCGGCCGCGCCGTCCGCACGGCCCACGGAAAGACCTACGGCCTTCTCAAGGCAACGGTCACGGTCGGTGACAACCGCGGCTTCTACGGTCAGGGCATCTTCGCCCGGCCCACCGTGTACGACGCCGTCGTCCGCTACTCCAACGGCCTTGGTCACCAGCGCCCCGACCATCAGCTGGGCGCGGCGTGTGGGATGGGCATCAAGCTGTTCGGGGTCCCCGGCCCCTCACTGCTGGACGACGAACCGGACAGCGGTACTTTTGACCTCAACCTGATCAACAACGATGTCTTCTTCGCGAACACCGCCTACGACTACATGGTCATCGAGGACCTGTTCGCGGAGCTGCCGGAGGCCCTGGTGAACCCAGCCCGCCGCAAGACCTGGATGGCGGAGTTCCTGACCCGCCGGGGCACGCTCATCGACCCCGACAGCTGGCTGTGGGACGAACTGTTCGCCATGCTGTCGTTCACCACCGTCCCGCGCAGGAACCTGCTGTCGTACACCTACAACAGCATGGGCGCCTTCCGGTACGGCGACCACATCGCCAAGATCCGGACCGTGCCCACGACCGAGTCCCTGGCCTCCCTGACGCACGAGATCGTGGACGTGCGCGCGGACAACGAGGCGTTCCGCCACACACTCGTCGCCGAGACCGCGGAACGGGACCACTCCTTCGAACTCCAGGTGCAGCTCAACACCGATCTGGCCCACATGCCGGTGGACAACACCTCCGTGAAGTGGCCCCAGGAACTGTCCCCGTGGGTGACCGTCGCCCGTGTGGCCCTCCCGCGCCAGGACATCGGCGGGGACGAGAACGTGGCGGCCGCCGATGCCACGTCGATCACACCGTGGCGCTCACGCGAGGAGCACCGGCCTATCGGCGAGATCCAGCGGGTGCGGCAGGAGGTGTACCGGCGTTCGTCCATCGAACGGCACCGCATCAATGGACAGCAGCGGCGCGAACCGGTCAGCAGCGCGCAACTACTCGGATGAGCCGGCTCAGCCGCGTCCCGCCGCCTGCGCCGACCGCACTGGGACTGCGGCAGGGCGACAAGCGACCCGGCAACGGATTCTCGACGCCGCTCACGTGCTCTTCCCGGAGCGTGACGACGTGTAGCGGCGGGCCCTCCCAAGGGGCGTGAACCGCCCGCACGGTGGGGCCCTGGGAGCGGCTGTGGGCGGCGTCGGCTCCGCTCGGTCGACGGCCTGCCTCCTTCAGGAACGCGGCGGAGGTTCCGTATGAGCCAGCAGAGCTGGAAAGACACGGCCCGGTCACCCCACCGCCCTGTCTGCGCTGCGGCTCAAACCGCCTCTACTACGCGACAGGGCTGTGCGAGCGCTGCCCCCCGTCCGCGATCCCGCCGCCGGACTCGTGCACCAACTGCGTGGCCTGGGGCGCCACCCGGAACCTGGGCTGGCTGTGCAAGGGCTGTGCGTTCTGGTGCCGCAAGTACACCCGGACCGCCGCCTGCACCCTGTGCGGGCACGACGCGGTCGTGGATGTGGAGGGGGTCTGCCGGCTGTGCCGCAAGCAGACCCCCTTGATCCGTGGCGCCCACGGATCGATCGTGTGGCGGGAGCTCGGCCGGCGCGGGCAGCAGCTGTTCCTCGCTGATCTGTTCTCCAGCCGTCACCGCGGTGCTGCGATCGGCGAGCCCGTGTCGCTGCGCCCTGACACCGCGGCCCGCCGCCTCGTGCACCTCCGGCGTGTTCGGATCGCGCAGGCACGAGGCAACAGCGCCGTTATGGAACGCCCAGTCACGGCGCGCCCGTCGATCATCAGTTCAGAGATGGGCTCCGGCGTGAAGGGCGGAACGAATACTTCCGCGGCGTACGATGACGTGCCGTAAACGAGGGGTGGGCTGTGGACCGAGCAGATGTCGGCGCGCTGGTTCAGTCCGCCGTAGACGGCGACACGGCGGCGTGGAAGACGTTGGTGGAAGGGCTGAGCCCGCTGGTGTGGTCCGTGGTGCGCGCGCACCGGCTCCCCGACGCCGACGCGCACGAGGTCTATCAGACCGTGTGGTTCCGCTTCGCCCAGCACCTGGGGAGGATCCCGGAACCGGAGAAGGCGGGGGTGTGGCTGGCGAGCACCACGCGGCACGAGTGCCTGAAGCTACTCAAGAACTTAAGGCGGCTGTCCCCGACGGACGATCCACAGCTTCCGGACTCGGGAAGTGTGGACCGCACGGCTGAGCAGTCCTTCCTCGACTCCGAGGAGGCGGCAGCCGAGGCCGAGCGGAGCCGGCTCATGTGGCAGGAGTTCGAGGAGCTCGGAGAGCGCTGCAAGCAGTTGCTGCGCGTGTTGATGGCCTCACCGCCGCCCAGCTACGCGGAGGTCTCCGCCGCACTGGGCATCCCCGTCGGAAGTATCGGGCCCATGCGCCAGCGCTGCCTGCGCCACCTTCGAGCCCGCATCCAGGCCAGGGCCGGCAGTCGGAGGGACAGTGCTGAGGACGCTGCCGCTCCCGAGCAGTCCACGCCACACTGCAACTTCTCGTCCCCTAGCCCCGCTGCCGGTCCCCAAAAAGTATTCATTGCCAGTCATGGGAGCCATTCGGTTCCTCTTCATGGCACGCGCGTAGCCACGCTGCCAGCACCCTTCGAACTTCAGCAACTCAACGCCGACCTCGCCGAAGTCCGGGAAGCCGAAGCCACCGACGAGTCGGATGCCCCGGCTTCGCCAGACGACGAGTCTCATGCCTCGACTGGCCGGTCGAGGTCAGACCGGGACGGAGTCCGCGGTGGGTGGACAACCTCTGACGATGAAGCCAGGGACGTCGAGAACGCCACGGAGATGACGGGCGAGTTCACAATCGACTACGTCCCACCTGCCTGGTACATGCAGGATGCCTCGAGCGCCGCGGGGCCGGTCTCGGAGCCGCCGGTGCCGGCGGTTGGTCCCACCACCCCGCCCGGGCAGTCGCAGCTGGACGCGACTTCGGCGAGTCCTCCGCAGCCTCCTGTCACTCCGCCTTCGGACATCGACTCCCGCGAGGTCGGTTCGACGGAGCCCCGGTCACTGGTTGCGGAGTTGGTCGAGCAGACCTCACCCGGCCGGGTGGTACCGCTGCATGTGCAGATTGTCCAGGGCAGTGAAAGGGGTGTGCAGTTGCGCTCCTTCATGCTCCCGCCGGGCGGGACCCAGGTGATCGTCACCGTTCACGCTCCTGGCCTTGAGGCCATCGATGACCTCTACCAGGAGTTGCACCTGTGGCCCGGCCGGGACTCGGACGTGCTGCTGTTCCGGTTGAGGGCATCGAAGCCGGGGCTGCATGAGGTGACGGTGCGGGCGTTCCGGGGCGGCACCTTCCTGGGTGAAGTCACCTGTCAGACGTCGGTTGGGCACGGAAGTGTCACAAGGGACGGCCCGCAACGCCATGCATCGCTGGCCTCCATGGCGTTCGACCCCGGGGAAGTCACTCTCCAGGTCCTGAAGGAGGACGGAGATGGCGCCTTCAGCTTCCAACTGATCAGCGAGACGTTCTACGCACGGGAGATCGTCGACTTCCGGGCTGGCGACCCCCGCAAAGCCACCGAGGCCATTTACGCCGAGCTGAGGAAAGCCGCGAAGGCCGCCGCGACGGGCGGCGGAGCATCGTGGCTGCCCGACCGTTTGGAGAGTCAAGGCGTAGAGCTGTGGAAATCCGTGGTCCCCCAGCGCATCCAGAGCCAATTCTGGGAAGAGGCCGACCATGTCTCGGCCTTCACCGTCCTGGGGGAGCACGACATCGTCCCCTGGGAACTGCTGTATCCGTTGAACGAGGGATGCGATAACAGAGGCTTCCTGGCGGAGTGGCTTCCCGTGGTGCGGCGGGTGCACGGGCAGGACCGAGTCCGCAGCCTGCGTCTGCCGGGTGTGGCGTTCGTGGTTCCTCCCGGCTCTCCAGACAACGCGGGCGAGGAAGTGAGATCCCTTCGTGCTCGCTTGGGAACAGCCGTATCCGACGCCGGGGTGTTAACCGAGCGGGCGGCGCTTACCGCGCTGATCAAGGGCGGCCACGCTGGCCTGCTCCACTTCGCCTGCCACAACGCTTTCACGGGCACCGGCTCGTGCGTGACCATGGCCGACGGACCGTTCGACCCCATCGACCTCGCGTCGGCCGCACAACTGCGCACCCTGCGCACCCATCGCCCTCTCGTCTTCTTCAATGCTTGTAGGAGCGCCGGGGAGATCGACTGGTTCGGCGAGAGCCTGGGATGGGCCCCCCAGTTCCTGACCGCGGGGGCGGGCGCGTTCGTCGGCACTCTCTGGCCCGTACGGTCACGATCTGCGCTGCAGTTCGCCGAAACCTTCTACGACCAGTTGCTCACCCACCGGCAGCCACTCGGCAAGGCTTCACTCACAGCTCGGCGGACCACCCACGACCTGCACGGAGGCGATCCGACATGGCTGGCGTACGCCGTGTACGGCAGTCCTGCAGCGACCGTGCACATCACCGCATAGAGGGAGTAGTACGTGAAGGATCCGGTCTTCGTCATCCACGGCGTCGCCAATCGTGACCGGGACGAGTTCACCGCGGCCGTGTCGGCACTTGCTGCGGCGGCAGGAGTTGACATGGTCCCGGTGCACTGGGGTGACCTGGGTGCGCGGGACCGGTTCATCGACGCCGCGTTGCCCGTCTATCGCACTGATACGGACACCTTGCGTGACGGCGAGGCACCGGGGCCCGTCATGGCCAAGCCCTTTGCCGCTGCCCTGTTGACCGAGACGGTCGACGAAGTGGGGCAGCTGTCGCTGGTCGATGCCGCCGTCCGCGAACAGCTGAGCGCAGGGAACGACGCGGAGGACGAGGGGCTGCGAGACAGCGGCCGCGATCAGCTCGATCCCGATGAGATCCTTGAGTACGTGAGGGAGGCGTGGGCCGACACCGAGTGGCTCTGCCGGACCGACGACGCGCAGTTGCTGCGTGAGACCGGGCGCTCTCTGGCACGGTCACTCTTGGATGAAGCCGATTCCGACTACGACGACTTGTATGACGGACTGCGCGGCGGAGGAGCCGACGCTCACAGCCGCGTCCGTTCCCTGGTGCGGCGTCGGCTGCAGGATCTGGACCGTGTCGCGGGCGCGGCCGTTCAGGCGGTGGGGGCACGGTTGAACCACGCCGTACGGAGCCGGTTCGGGCCCGGCACCACACGCTTCCTGGGCGACGTGCTCGTCTACCAACGCCATCGAGACGCCGTTCACGCCCGCGTGCGCCAGGTCATCGACGAAGTACACCCCGACCTCGGGCGTAGCTCCAGCCGTCCGGTGCGCATAGTGGCCCACAGCCTGGGCGGTGTCATCGCCGTTGACATGGCGACCGCCACCGTGCCCTTGTGGACCGAGTCCCTGATCACGTTCGGCTCCCAGGCTGCCTTCTTCCATGTGTGCGATCCCAGAGGAGGGCAACTGACCCCCTACGGAGGCAGCACGCCCGTGCATCTGCCGGCTTCCCTGAACCGCTGGACCAATCTCTGGGAGCCGCTGGACATTCTGGCCTTCGTCGCTTCCAAGGTGTTCCAGCTGCACGACGGAACCGCTCCGGTGGACCTTCCCGTCAGCCATCAGGCCAGCACCGGTATGTGGACCCACTCGGCGTACTGGAATCTTCCCTACGTTGCTTCGGTGATTGGCGACGTCATGCGCCAGGGCCAGCCGATGGGGACCCAGTGAGCATGTGGTTGTGACGGAACGAAGCCCTGTCGACCGGGGTAGGGCCGACAGCATTCACCGACGCCACCGGCAACCCGCCCGCCACCAGCCTGATCGGCGGCAACCACAACGACGTCACGCAGTTCATCCCAGGGCTCGAGGCGGTCTCGCCGGTGCGGGGCAGGCGCGGCCGACCTCGGCGCCGCCCGGACATCGCGCCCGGTGACCGCGGCTACAACCACGACAAGTACCGCCGGCTGTGGGCCCTGGGGTGCAACCGGTCGTCGCCTGCCGTGGCACCGAACACGGCTCCGGCCCCGGTCTCTAACGCTGGGTCAAGGAGCGGCGTTCGCTCACCTGCACTACCCGCGAGGAAGACGGCCAGTTCCGTGAAGGATCTTGAGTTTGATGTAGTGCCAGGGTGATGCTGAGCGCCCTGCGTCTGTGCTGCCGATAGGGCGAACGAGTGACGATCTTGCTCGGTACCGGGTCCTGATGCGCAGCGAAGGCATCGCGGTCCGCGTCTATTGCGAATTGCCGGTTGCCTGCCCTGTGCCGCTGCCCATTCGTGTTCGAGGTGGGCGAGTTGCTGGAGTTTGTCGGGGGTGAGCTTCCCGCGTCTGGTCTGGGTGTTGCTCAGGAACACCCCAAGGCGGACATCGGTCCCGTCTTCCAGCCGCTCTACGTGGCCTCTGGGAACTGTCACGGAGCCCGTGCGTGCCCTTGCACTACTGGGCCGGGGCCGCGGCGTCCCGTTCGAAGGCTTCTGCGGGCGTCGTGGTCGGTTGTGCGGGCTTCGCAGGTTTCGGGGTCGGCGGCGTGGTGCCGAGTCGTTCCAGGCGGTCGCCGACGTCTGGGGAGGCACTGAGGGACGGGTAGGCCGATCGGGCAGTGGCTGTCCAGCCTCCGCCGCCCCGGCGCTCTCCACGACCACCCCGAATGGAAGACCGCGCTGGAGGCCGGGGACCAGGATGGGAACCCCTTCATGGCCGACGGACCGGCAACGCCACTACGCCGTACTACGCGAACTCGTACGCGAGGAAAGCGATCCCACGATCGTCACACCCGGCATTCCCGTCCGCGGCATGGACGTCGGAAAGTGGCTGGCCCGGCAGCGGATTTTCTTGTAGGTCAGGACCGTGTGGCGTGGTCTGCATGACGATGGATGTCGAGCTGGTCACTGCCGGGCAGGTGTACTGCTCCTACCTGCGCCACGTCGTCGTCGGCGACGGCAGCCGCCCGGCCCGCATGCGAATCCCCGGTCAGAGACGAGGCGCCGGACAGTCGGGGTGCCATCCGTCGTCGTGATGGGCATGTGGTGGTGGGCCGTCCTGTCCCTTGACCGCATAAACAGTGCGGGTAGTGAGAGCACCAGGCTGCCGGCGCGTGCCGCGGTGTCGAACCATTTAGGGTCGATGGGGGATTGAGGACGGCCGCTGAAGAAGGGGAGATCATGTCCGAGAACAGTGCCGACCTGACGGTCGCCGATCGCTTCCTCGCCGGGTTCCAGGCCCGGGACTGGGAGATGCTGAGCGGCCTGCTGGCCGACGACGTCACCTGGACCATGCCGGGGACCGGCACCATCTCAGGCACTATCCGTGGCAAGGATGCGGTCGTGGGCAGAGCCCGGCACATCGCTGGGCAGGGACTGCACACCGAGTTGTTGCACGTGCTCGTCGGCGCACATGGCGCGGCCCTCTCCCTCCGCAACACGGCAACTGCCCCCGACGGACGCAGGCTCGACGAACACCTCGCGACCGTGCTGACCACCCGATACGGCCGCATCACCGCCATCGACAGCTACCTGTCGGACGTCGAAGGCATGAGCGCCTTCTTCAGCGAGCCCTGAACTCGTCGACGCCGTCGGCCGCAGCGTGACCGACGGCGATATTCCATAGCTGTACGCGCTGTCCGCCGCGTTCTCGCGGTCGAGGGCTTCCGCGCCACGGTCAGTCCCCTCGACCTGCAGACTCCCTGGCACGGCTGCGCTGGATGCTCTGCGAGGCGTTCAGCCCCTACGGCCACCACTACCCGGCAGCGGACGCCGAGCAACTGGTGCAGCCGGGACGGGTACAGAGGGCGCCTGCCCTGGGGCCTCAGAGCCGCCGGAAATAGACCATCGCTGGAAGTGGTGTGCACCCGAGTTTCTCGTAGAGGGCCCGAGCCGGCGCGTGGAAGGGATCTCCTCCGGTGCCGATCTCGACTACCTCGGCTCCGAGGGCCCGGGCGTGGACCCGGGGCACCGGGGCCGCTGCGGCAGCCGCTTTCCCTGTGCCGCAGCGACGCCTTTCAGAGGGTCAGGGTTCGGCCGTCGCTGAGACCAGGTGTCGGCTGGGGAGGAGAGCTGCACCTGGAAAGGGTATTTGTACGCAAGTCGTACGTTCTACGTACGCTAAATGTACGCTTCGGTTCGGCGCGGCAGCTGCGCCTGGGCTGGCGGTCGATCCGTTCGCCTCAGCTCCACCTCATGCCGATGGCGGCCAGCTGCTCCACCCGCTCCAGCGACAGGGACGCGGCTCTGGAGCGCTGGTTCCCGATAAATGCCCCAAGCCGGTCCTCCCCGTCCTCGCCGGTGATCGTTTCGGCGCGCTGCGTCCAGCGGTGCCAGGAGATGCCCGTGTTCCGCAGCCCACCCGCGGGCGGTGGCCAGGCCTTCTTCCCAGGCGACGTCGTAGTGTGACCAGACCATGCCCAGCCTCTCCAGCTGTGCGATGCGGTCGGCGTCCATGTCCCCGCGGGCGTAGAACCGGCGAGCGTCGGCGATCCATTGCCCCCAGCGGGAAGGCGGCGAGCGGGGCCGGCCACCGCTGGGCCCGCCGCCGGCCCGCCCAGGGGCGCTGTGGGTGGCGGCGCGCACTCGCGCGCGTGGCGCCGTGCGAGCCGCTGACCAGCGGAGATTTGTCCTGTCTCGGATAAGTCCGGGCGTCGTGTTGCGCTGGCCTGCGGTGCCCGGACTTGAGTGAGACGGGACTCGGCGATGTGTCTCACTCAAGTCCGGGCAGGGGGCTGTGCTCTCGCAGTCCGTCGGGTAGTGGTCGCCTGGGGCCGTGATGGGCTCAGGCGTCGGCAGGTGTGGCGTCGATGGCGGCCGGGTCGAAGCCCGCCGCGGCCAGGACGTCGGCGGCGACTCCGCGGCCGACCTGGGCGAGGCCGATCAGCAGGTCGTCACAGTCGATGCGGTCGGATCCGTTCTGCTCGGATCTGGCCTCCGCGATGGCGATCGCCTTGCGGGAGTAGGGCGTCCAGGCGATCCGTTCGGCTGCCTGGGAGGCGCCCATGCTCAGCCGGGTTCCGACGGACCGGTGGACGGCCTCCGGCGGGACGTCGGCGGTCTGCAGGAGCCGGGTGGCGCTGTTGTCCTCCGCGGTCAGTCCCCACAGCAGGTGCTCGGTGCCGATGTAGTTGTTGCGATGGTGCACCGCTGCCTGCTTGACGTGGACCATCGCCTGGCGGAGATCGTCCGTCATTGTCTCGGGGCTGTAGCGCTTGTGTGGAGCGTGGAAGCGCTGCTGGACCGCCTGTCGGGTCACGCCCAGGGCGGCGCCGATGTCGGTCCATGAGGAGCCGTGCATCCGGCAGTGCTCGACGTAGTCCTCGACCAAGTCGTCCGCCAGCGCCTGCATCTGGCCTGCGAGTTGGGCGGCAACGGTCAGCAGAGCTAGCCAGTCGGGCTGTTCCTGTCCGCCGGGGCGGTGCGCGGTGTCGCATCTCCGGTCGACTTCCGCGATGAGATCGTCCAGATCCGGAAGAGTCATGAGGCAAATACGCCTTGACAGTTTGGAATTGTCAAGGCGGGCTTGCGTAACTGGCGGCTTTCAGGCGACCTTGGTCTCGTGCAGGATCTGGTTGACGCGGCGGATCATGGCGCCGGTCTTGCCGGGGAGGGCGGGCAGGTTGGTGACATAGGCGGGGTGGTTCGGCGGGTGCCGTCGCGTGAACTCCTTCATGAAGCGGTCGACATCGCTGGGGAACATGCTCTGGGTGAGGAGGGATCGCCAGGCAGGTGAGGCGGCCAATGACATCATCGTGACGGCCGCTGGATAGGCCGCCGCGTAGAGCTGCGGCCGCCAGGACAGGTAAGGGCCGCGGGGCTTGGCGAGTCCCTGGCCGAGGGCGTCCGGGACGAGCGTGTAGTGATGCGCCGCGAACAGTTTCCAAAGGGCGCCGCCGGTCCGAAAGCACTCAGCGGTGACTCTCTCTCCATGACGTCGGACGAGGCGGTGGTGGCGGCGCTGAGCCCAGAGGGTTTCCGGCATCTGCGCGAGGTCGACCTGTTCGCGCGTGGCAGCGACGGCTTCGCCGATCCAGAGCCTGTGCTGGAGGCAAGTGTGGGTGTAGAGGGGGACCCAGGTCATGACGTGCTGGCCTGGCGTTCGGGTGGCCGTGCAGCGTCGGCAGGCCAAACGCCGCCGGAGGCGCATGGCCACGACCGGAGGCAGGGAGCGGCCCAGGGCGCTCATGCCGTGCTCGTGGCTCCAGCGCAGTTCCGGCAGCGCGTGCCAGAACGTCTCCCGGGACAGGCCGGTGAGGATCGTCAGACGCCGCAGAAGCGCGGTGACGGAGTCGTCGTCGTGCGCCAGCCAGCGCGAGGGGGTGTGGAGCCGCTCTGCGGGAATGCGGTTGGCGCGGGCCAGCCGCTGGCAGTACGACTCCAGGGTCTCGTTCGGGAACGGGGGGAGTGGCCGGGGCAGCGGCCGGAAGATCCCAGGCCGGAAGGGTGTGCTCATCCAGCGGATCTCCGCGGAGTGGGCTGGCCGGACTGAGTGGATTCGCTGCTGTGGTCGATACGGATCGTGGTCAGGGCGGAGCGGGTGATGCGCTCGCTGCCGTCCAGGATGGCGGTGACGGCGGCGGCACGGATCAGGTGGGAGAGGCTTCCGATTATGCCGCCGGTGCGCTGGTGGAGATACTTCGACAGCCGCACCAGGGTTCCGGGTTCGTGCTGGTGCAGCCGTAACGTGCCCTCCAGGCTGGCCACCAGCGACCGCCATTCGGCGTTGAGCGGGAAGGGGCCGGTGCGGATGAGCACGCAGCGGCCGGCGAGCTGGCTGCCGCGGATACCGGCGAACAGCGCGGAGTGTTCGACGTTGATCCCGGCATATACGAACGTGGCGGGCAGGTGCTCGGTGAAGTACTTGAGATGGTCCGACAGCTCCTCGCCTGCGATCGTCGCGTGGTTCATCAGGTGGATTTCGTCGACCAGCAGCAGGTCCGTCCGGGCCTCGATCAGCACTTGGCAGACCGCGCTGGTGACGTCGGTGGTGTTGTGCGTGCCGCGGCGTGATGAGCGGCAGACCGAGGAACCGGGCGAACTCCATCGCCAGCTTGCGGGGTGCGCCGCGGGGAGGAGCGGTGATGTAGACGACCGGGATGCGGTCGCTGCCCGGATAGCGTTGCCGGACGCGCAGCTCATAGAGGCGAGCGAGCTGGACGCGGCGAACAGGCTGCGGCAGATCGACCGTCTGCGGGACTGGCTCCTCAGCCCTGCCGGTGCCGACGCCCCGGGCGCGGGTACAGCAGGGGATCGGCAGGGGGGATGGGGTCGTCGTCGGGCGGCGAGAAGTCGTCGTCGGTGACGTGGGCCGCGGCCTCCTCGGCGCTGGCCGCTCCGCCGTCGATTCCCACGTCGTAGGCGACCTCGTCCTTCTCGGTGTCGGGATGTGCGCCCTCGTCCGGGGCTACCAGGCGGCCGGCGCGCGCCTCACCCGCCTCGGGGTCGATGAGCTCGCCGTCGCCGCCGGGCAGGTCGCCCACCCCGTCGCCCTCCGGCTCCCGTACATCCGGCTCCTCCTGGGCCAACCGCTGGTCCAGGCTCTCGCCCGCCCGCTGCTCGGCCGCGGTCGTGCCGTACTTGGTGACGCCGAGCGGCTTCTCGGGCGGGGAGTACCCCTCGTCGAGGACTTCGTCGTAGGTGGGTTCCTCGACCGCGTCCTCCAGGTCGTCCAGCCGTGCGGCGTCCACTTCGCGTACGTCGTTCTCGGTCGGCTGATAGACGTCGTCGGCCATCGGATCGGTGTTCACGGGTGGCCTCCGTCCATCAGTGGCGCTCAGGAGCGTCGACATCCGCGTTTCCCGGTACTGCCGTCCCAATCATCAATCAGCTGGGCTATCGCCCCACCCGCACACGCTGTGACCGCCCGCCGACGCAGCGGCTGCACGGTGCACCACCCGCGTTTTCCGGCCCGCCGCCCGAGGCCATCTACTCTGGCGGCTTTGTGCCGGCTCGGGCTCCCACCCGCCCTGGTCCACGCCCGCTCGCCCTGCCCGGCCCCGGGGCTCCTTGCCCAGGACCCGCAGCTGGCCGACCATGGTTGCGGCCTGGTGTTCCTGCCGCAGCCACCACCGGTCGTTGTCCTACCCGGTCGGCCCGCCCGCGCCGCGGCGAAGACGGATGACGCTGCCCATCCACGCCACAAGCGGCCCGCCGTGGCCCGCTTGTGGCCAGCGGCCCCCGGCCACGCACGACCCAGCCGCTCACCGAGCCTGCCGCAGAACATCCCGTCGGCGGGCAGCACCCGCGGCCGCCCGGCACCGCTGTCCACCCACACCACCTCCGCCCGCCGGATCCAGCAGCGCGCCAGCCACCGCCACCACTTCCGGGAAGACGACCGCATCCCGCCCCACGGTCCGCCACCGCTCCAGATCACTACCCCGCATCCCCGCCCGCGACCTGGTGCGCTCGGCTGGACGAGAGGAGAGCTGCACCTCGAAGGCTATTTGTACGCGACTCGTACGTGCCACGTACCCTAAATGTGCGCTTCACGGTCGGCTCGGCGGCACACTAGCTGCGCCTGGGCGGGCGGTCGATCCGTTCGCCTCAGGTCCACCTCATGCCGATGGCGGCCAGCTGCTCCACTCGCTCCGGTGACAGGGACGCGGCTTTGGAGCGCTGGTTGCCGATCCATGCTCCTAGTCCCAGATGGTGTTCCTCCGGCTCCGCCTTCACACCGTCGCGGCCGCCGTCCTCGCCGCCGCCGATGACGATGGTCTCGATGTGGCTCCTCGGTACTCGCAGGTGGCCCTCGCGCGGGTAAGGCCACTGCGCAAGCCGTCCGGTCCATCGTGGTCGTCGGCGCTGTGCTCCTCGGCTGGGTGCCGGCCGGTGCGTCGGGTTGTCTGGAGGCAGTGGGTCGTGTCAGCTGGTCGCGCTGCCCGAGACCCACTGGGTCCACGGCATGTTCCAGTCGCTGGGGCCGTTGTCCGGGGCCAGTGCGGTCTTGTGCTCGGAGTTGTTGACGATCACGACGTCACCGATCATCGAGTTGTCGAAGAACCACGCGGCGGGCTGCTTGCCGTCGCCGCCGCCGTTGACGTCCTTCAGGCCCACGCAGCCGTGGCTGGTGTTGGCCTTGCCGAAGACCGAGTCGGTACCCCAGTAGTTGCCGTGGATGAACGTGCCCGAGTCGGTCAGGCGCATGGCGTGCGGTACCGCCTGGATGTCGTACGAGGGCTTGCCGTCCTTCTCCGTGAGGCCGACGCTCGCACCGTTCATGTGGATCTGCCGGTACTTCTCGGAGATCACCATCTGACCGTTGTACGTCGGGTGCTCGGGGCTGCCGGACGAGATCGGGATGGTCTTGATCGTCTTGCCGTCCCGTACGACGGTCATCTGCTTCGTCTTGGCGTCGACGGTGCTGATCTGGCTCCGGCCGATCTTGAACGTGACCGTCTTCCGGACGCCGTGGAGGGTGAGCCTGACGGTGACGGTGGAGCCGGGCTTCCAGTAGTTCTCGGGGCGGAAGTCCAGGCGGTGGTCGTTGAGCCAGCGGCCGACGACCCGCTGGCCGCTGCTGGAGCCGACCTGGATCTCCGACTGCACGGCGGCCTTGTCGCTGATCGCCTTGTCGAAGCCGACCGTCACGGGCATGCCCACGCCGACGGTCGAGCCGTCCTCGGGGGAGAGGTGCCCGATGAAGTCGTTGGCCGGGGAGACCGTGGTGATCGTCGCGTTCCCGGTGACGGGACGGCCCTTGGCGTCCTCCGCCTCTGCGGCGACCTGATAGCGGGTGGCCCGCTCCAGCCGGCCGTTCGGCTTCCAGGACGTGCCGTCCGCGGACAGGGTGCCCCGAACCTCGGCACCGGTCGCGACGGCGGTCATCGTCACCTTGGTGAGTCTGCCGTCGCTGACGGTGACTTTCACGGGGCCGTTGATCGCGACACCGTGGGCGCTTTGACCAGGCGTGATCGCTATTCGGGCGTCGGAAGCGTCCTGGGCGCCCGCCAGATCCACCCGGGCCTGCGGTTTCGGGTGACTCTCCGTGTCGCTGCCGCCGGTGGCCGCGCTACTGGTGCCGCCGAGGGATGTGATTGCGAGTACGCCGCCGAATACGCCGGCCGTAGCCATCAGTCCGATGTGTCGCTTACGTACCGTGATCAAACGCTTCTCCCGTGCCACTGATCGTTGATCGATGGATCTGGTTACTGGATGAGTGCAACCGGCCTAAAGAACCACATTTACGGCGCGCATTCGCCTTGAAGGGATTGATTGTGGTGAATTGCACGCTTCGTAGGACGCGGGTCGAGGCGGCCGGTGAGATCCACGCCATCGCCGACGCCGCAGCCCGGGTGGGCAGCGCAGGGGCTGCCCACCCGGGCTGGAGGAGGGCCGTGGGGATCAGTCGCCCTCCTCGGCGAGGGCCGCCAGTTCGCGATCCACGGCGCGCTGGTGCTCCACCGCCTCGTCGCGGGCCCTGCGCGGGCTCTAGCGGCCCGCCATGACGACAGCCCCATCGTGATTGACCCCGATGACGGCCCCAGGGAACCGCTGTCCAAACTGCCAGCGTCCCTTCGCGCGTCGGCGAGACTCGCACTGGACCGGGTTCTCCAGGGCGGATCAGAGATGGCAATCGGCTGGGTGGACAGCGCCGACGCCGACCAGTGGCGCCAGGAAGTGCGGCAGATCCTCCAAGCACTCGAAACACCCACTGATCACTAACCGTGACCGCTTCACGGAAGTCGTGCCAGAACCAGGACTCACCGATAAAGCCAAAAGGGCCTGGTCGTGCCGCAGATACCGAAGGGCGAGCTGGACGGGGCTGACTCGGGTGGCCTCTGTTGTACGACGACACCCCGGTGACGGAGCAGGTCTGGCGCTACAGCACGGCGAGCTTCCTGGAACTGAGCCTGCCCGGCTCTACCGTCGCCGCGCTGCTGCGGGGCGACGAACAGGACATCCACGGTCTCCACGTCGTCGTCCCCGGCCAGCCGCCCTCCAGCGCCTCCACCTCTCGCCTGCGCGGCCAGCAAGAGTGGGACCGGGTGACCACGCCGTGGCCGCGCACCGAGTGGACCATCAACCGTGACGCCAACGCGCTCCAGCCCGGCCACGACCTGCTAATTGGCCGCTGCGCCAGGACGCGGGAAAACGCGGGGGATCTCTTCTCGTACCGATTGCGTACCCCGACGCGGCCGGGACCAGGTTCCTCTAGCAAGACCTTTCAGGAGCGGGCGGGGAAAGATGCCAGGGATCGACCGCAGAAAGTGGTAGGCCCTGGCGCCCCTGGGATGAGCACGTTGTGGGTGGTCGTCTCGTCGGCGCTCCCGGCTGCAGCGTTGCCCGCAGGATTCCAACGCGGAAACAGCCGCAGATTCTGTGATGCGCCTGCCCGGCGACCGGACGCCATCACAACTAGACACCCCCGCTGAGCAGCCAGTTTGGGTGTTTTACCGGGGCCTTTTCGGCGTGCCATGGTGATGGTCGGGCGCAACTCGGCGCCCTCGAGCAAGGGGGAGTTGTGGACTTCATCATTGCGGCCGTCATCACTGCCGTCGGCACCATCCCTGCCGCGATCATCAACAAGCGGCGCGGCGGGCCGGGGGAGGATGCGCAGTGAGGTGACGTGACGCGAAACTTCGGGCTGTGACGGGTCCTAACCTCCCAGTCGGGACACTCCGGCCGGCATCACCGGGCCCCCACTTCCTCACCTCCCGGGCCCCCGCAGTCCCACGGCACGCGCCGTCTGTTCGGGGGTACCTGCTGGGGGTGCGCGGCGCCCGGCACCGAGGAATGCTCAGGCGCCGTGGCACGGTCCGTGCGGGAACGACCGGAAGGCCACGAGGTATGGCACGTACGCGGGCACAGGCGAGCAGCCGGCATCCCAGGCATGAGCGCAGGGGAGAGGCACGGCTCCCGGCGGTGGTCGCGACCCTCGCCGCGATCGCCCTGTACCTGCTGCTGCCGCAACGGCTGCTGATCGCTCCCCGGTACGTCCTGCCCGCCCTGGAGGGCCTGCTGCTCATCCCGCTTATCGCGATCAACCCCAAACGGCTGACCCGGCAGACGAAGACGTTCCGCGTGCTGTCGCTGACGCTCGTGGGCGTCATCGTGGTCAGCAATCTCGTGGCGCTGGTCATCCTGATCCACGAACTGCTCTACGCCGGGGTGAAGGACGGCCGGTCCCTGCTGGTGGCCGCGCTGCAGATCTGGCTCACCAACATCATCGTCTTCGGGCTGGCCTACTGGGAGCTGGACCGGGGCGGCCCGGTCAGCCGCACCCAGGCACCTCGCTCGGCCCTACCGTTGGCCGACTTCCGTTTCTCCCAGGACGAGAACGACGACGCCGTCCAGGAAGTCGCCGACGGAGCCAGCGCCACCTCGGACTGGGTCCCCACACTGATGGACTACCTGTACGTGTCCGCCACCAACTCCACCGCCTTCAGCCCGACCGACACCATGCCGCTGTCGACCCGCGCCAAAGCCCTGATGAGCGTGCAAAGCATCTCCGCTCTGCTGACCTCGCTCCTGGTGATCGCGCGGGCCGTCAGCATCCTGCACTGACCCCGCCGGCCGGCTGGCCGCCGCGCAACCGCCCGCGCGGCGCACATCCACCGCACACTCCACGGCCCGCGCCCGGTCTCGACGCGCCCCGCCCCATCCGGCCGGTCCGGGGCCGTTCCGTGCTTGCCCCCCGAGGCCCGGCGAGGACACTGAAGACAATGGTGAGGGTCAGGAGGTGCTGGGAGGTCGCACTCCGAGCCCTTCGTGCGTGATTAGAGGTCATCTCATTTGGCGCGAGAGTTACTTGGAAAAACCAAGCGCTACGGATACGCTGCCATTCCATGATCACTAGCGATGGAGTCAACGGGTACGAGATCTCTACAGCCCCGGATCGCCTCGACGTGGAACTAGTCCACCGGTGGCTCTCGACGGACGCGTTCTGGGCCCTGGGGCGTACCCGGGAAACTGTTGAAGAGTCGGTGCGCGGCTCGCTGAACTTCGCCATCTACGACGCCAGCGGCGACCAGGCTGCCTACGCTCGCGTGGTCACCGACCGCGCCACTTTTGCTTGGCTTTGTGACGTTTACGTTGCTCCTGCCCACCGCGGCAGAGGACTTGGGACGTGGCTTGCGGCAGCTGTTCGCGACCACCTTGCCCCCTATCGGCTCAAGCGTGTCCTCCTCTCGACCCTCGACGCGCACGGGGTCTACGCGAAGGCTGGCTTCGTCCCGGTGCCGAACCCCGAGAACTTCATGATTTTGAGCGCCGAAAGGTGAGGGGAGTGGAGAGTCTGCGGTAGCAGATGAGGCTGCATGCGATGGCGGTGAAGGCGAGGAAGTGTTCGGCCTTGCGTTCGTAGCGGCGGTGCAAACGGCGGCAGCCGCCCAGCCAGGACATCGTGCGCTCGATCGTCCAGCGATGCCGACCGAGCCGGGTGGAGGACTCGATGCCCTTGCGGGCGATGCGGTGCCGGATGCCTTGCTTGCGTAGCCAGCGGCGCAGGTGGTCGTAGTCGCAGTCCTTGTCGCCGTGCAGCTTGCCCGGCCTGCGGCGTCGCGGGCCGCGGCGGGAGCGGATCGGCGGTATGCCCTTGACAAGCGGGATCAGGGCCTGGCTGTCGTGCAGGTTCGCCCCCGAGATTGCGACGGACGGGGGCAGACCGGTCCGCTCGGTGATCAAGTGGATCTTCGAGCCGTACTTACTTCGGTCCACAGGATTCGGGCCTGTCAGTCCCCCCTTTTCATCGCCCGCATGTTCACCGAGTCGGTCGCGCACCGTGACCAGTCCAGCTTTCCATGAGAGCCGAGTTCATCGAGGATCAAGCGGTGCAGCTTCGCCCACACCCGGGCCTTGCTCCACTCGGAGAAACGGCGGTGGGCCGTTGCGCCTGACGGCCCGAACGATGCGGCAGGCAGCTGCTGCCACGTGCAGCCCGAGGTCGCGACGAACACGATCGCGGCCAGCACCTCGCGGTCACCGTGCCGACGGCGTCCACCACCTTGCGGTCGGGTCGGCGCCTTGGGCACCACCCGCTGGAACAACTCCCACATCTCGTCGGGCACCAGACGCTCCACGATCCCCACAGCCGCAGACTATCGAACACGCCAAATGAGATGACCTCTAAGGCGTGCCGTTGCCTTCTCGATTACCGCCCGCGAGCTGGCCCACCGTCATTACGATGATGCCGACCAACAGAATCATGCTGCCGGTCAGGGTGCCCCACAGCCGGGTATCCGAGTCGCTGATCACCAGCCCGCAGACCGCCTGCCAGCACAGCGCGAAGGCCACCACCAGCTGGCCCCAGCCATAGAGGCGAGGGCCGCGAACGTGGCGACGGTTTATGGGGAGCACCCAGCCGCGGGCAACCGCCGCCACGCCGGAGGCGGCGATGAGCAAAGCCAGCAGAACAAGAGGTATGGCGAGGTAGAGCTTCATGATCCCTCCCCTGCGCGCCAGGCCCACGCCGGACGCCAGCGTGATCATGGCACCCGCCGCGCCGCCCGTCCAGAGGCTTCCCCGCGTCCCTCATGATCGACCGGACAAGTCCCAGTCCGCTGTGTTGGATTTGTCAAGAGCGCCCCTCTTCACTGACACCAGTACACACCAACAGGGCCGGACGGCGGCGGACACCGCCGAACGTCGACGGACAGCCAGTCGAGGCGCGAGACGAGTTGACCGACGTTCCAAGGGCCCCGTGATCGACCTGATAAAGATGAGGCCGTACGGCAAAGTCCACGAGGTTATTCCGCGCCAGGGCTGGGCCAGGGTGCATAGGGCACGCCCCGTCTACTGTTCCTCGACGTACTGTCCGTCGATCACTGCGAAGTCGCCCAGCCGGGTGGCCGTTGCCGTCAGGTATCCGACGAAGTCGCTCGCTATGGGCCCGCTCGGCCCCGCTTCGTGGTCCATGTCGATGACCTGGCCGACCTTTCCCCCAGGACCCGGCGACAGGTCCAGCACCGCGCCGTTTCCCCCGCCGTCTGCATCGAGCGAGACCCAACCGAACTGCCACCAGCCGGCCTTGAGTGCCTCGCCGTCCGCAACGAAGTCCTTGAGGTCGTCAAAGTCGCCGCTGGTCAGGAGGTCGCGCCACATACTCACTTCTTGCAGGATGCCGTCACAGGACAACAGCGTGCCCGTGGGCCAGCCCCCGTCCGTCGATCCGTTGTGTCGCCGCAGCGAGGCCGTGACCGCCTCAGGCAGCTCGATGCCGAGCGTCTCCTCAAGGGCGGCGATCTGCTCACCGGAGGCAGGAGGCAGGATCAGATGCGCGGCACCCTGGGCCTCGTACCACCGTTCGATCTCATCCCACGCGTCCACAACAGCCGCCGCGATGTCTCTTGCCATGAAGTTCCCCCTGGTGGTTCTCTACTCAGCTGTCAGTGACGGCGACCTTAGCGACACGCACTGACAGTGCCGCCGAGGGGCGCACCAGCACGAGCGTGCTCCCCGAACCGGAGATGCCGGAACAAGCCGTTATTGCCCACTACCGTCTGAGTGATGGCCAGTACGGCTCATCGGCTGAGCGCGAAGCCGTCTACGACGCCGAGCGGGCCATGGCCTCCGTAGTCGAGGAAGCGGGAGTCGGCGAAGTCGACGGGAACGAGTCCGGCGGAGGCGAGGCAGTGCTGCGTGTTGGGGCCTGACGGAGAGCCCGTATCCCTCGCGCGTGGCCGGCGCGACTAGGATCCCAGCCGGGCGAAGTCGTAGCGCAGAGGTAGTCGCGCGCGGTCTCCAAAATCGCGAGGACGCCGGTTCGAATCCGGCCGGCTTCATCCGCCTCAGCTACGCGAGGTGCAGTCCCAGGGTCACCGAATGGCCCCGTCAGCGGGACTTTGACGCGGCTGCGGCGGCTGGCCGCCCGATTGCGTCACCGCAGGTGGCATGAGGCAGAAACCGAGGAGAGGGCCACAAGGGCCATGGCGAAAGAACGAGTGACCGTGTGCGTCCCCCGGTGCGAGCCGGGGGACGTGCCCCGAGCGATCGGTGCGGCCATGGCACCGTACGACTACAACCGCGAGTTCGCCCCTGGTGAGCCGATCGTCGAAACCTGGTGGGACTACTGGCGCATCAACGGCGGGGGCTGCGAATTCCCGGTCGTCCCGGGGCACGAGGACGACCCGCGCTTGATCCGGGGGACCGAGACCCTCTCCGGGGACCCGCGCGATGTCCCGCCCTCCCTGTGCGACGGCGGACCGCGCGGCCTGCTGGACCTCGAAACACCGCGCGCCCGAGCGGCCTCGAAGGCCCGGCGGGCCTTCGAGGCATGGCAGGAGTTCGCCTGTGGGTACCCGCCCGTGCGTCCCATGAGCCACTTCTGGGCCCGGTACGTCGCCGACCCCGAGGCATACCCGCAGGCGCGCGCCCGGGAGGACTTCAGCACGCAGTCGGCCATGGCCGCACTCAAGGAACGTCCGGAACTGGAGGACCTGGTGGGCGGCGACCCGGCCGCCTACCAGGGTGGCGACCTTGACGCCTACGTCCGTAAGACCGCAGACGAGGCCCTTCCCACGCACGCCCTGCTGACCCTTGACGGGCGCTGGCTCGCCATCGCCGGCACCGAGCTGCGCCGCCACTTCAACGAGTACCTCGACGCCCTTACGCCAGACACGATGGTCGTACGAGTGCTCTACCACGGGTGAGACTGGCCTGGCCGACCTGCCGGGCATCATCCGTGGCACCCAGTCGCGCCTCCCGGCGAGGCCGAGTTTTCGGCCGGTGTTTCGGCCGGCGTCCCGGGCGGCGGGCGAGGCGACGTCAGGATGCCAGCCGGACCCAGCCGCGCACCTCCAGCGGCTGTCCCACGCCGTCCGCGGGACGACGGACAGCGTCCAGTCCACCGTGCTAGAGCTCCACGACCGCTGACGCCTACTTGGGGATGCCAGTGCTCTGCGCCTCCTGACGCTGAGGTTGAAAGGGTGGGGTGACAGCGTCAGGGAGGCTCCAGTGCCAGTCCGGTCTGGGCGATGAAGCCGTCGAGTACTTCGGGTCGGCGTTGGATGCCGCGTAAGCGGTTCTTCACGAGTGGGGTGAGGTCTTCGATCGCGCGGGGTGCGAGGTTGGCCGGGGACTTCTTCACGTGGGCCCAGACGCCTTCGACGGGGTTGAGGTCGGGCGCGTAGGGCGGGAGCTTGACGATGGTCAGCCAGTCACTGTTGCGACTGGTTCAACAACCAGCGCCTCCCCAGCGCGATCGGGGACATCCCACCCCACGAACACGAGACCAACCACTACGCTCAACACCAGCCCCAACCGGTAGCTGGAGTCAACGCATAGAGTGGTATGCCCCGGGTTCAATAGGGCCGGGATGCTGGAGAATTGACTACCCGTCGGCCTCCGGAGGCC
>NZ_JBEYWX010000039.1:0-50698 GCF_040644655.1 Streptomyces sp. NPDC046931 | reverse complement strand
GCTCAGCCCAGTGGAGTACGAACTGCGTGCAGAACCTGTAGCGTGAAATCAGGTATCCCGACTCTGTGTAACTCGGGGCAGGCCGGAGCCTCCACAGATCCCGGAGCGGTGCAGTATGGGCCTGGCGCTGAAGCCGCATCAGCGGGTGGATTGCCTGTCCAAGTCGCACGAGGTGCGGGACGAGGTGTTGGTGCGGCGCACGGTGGAGCTGCCTGAGCATGCAGCGCCGGTGTACGTCTTCGGGCACACAGCCGTGCGGTCGCGGGTGAGTTTGGGAGCAGTGCGGCATGCGCTACGACGGCTGGGCGCGGGTGCCCCGGGTCGTTGGCCGTGAGGGTGTGCGACGCTATTGCGATGTCGCTCGCCCCTGACTCCGCAGAGCCGATAACGCCCGACCCGGTGCGCGGAGTACCGGACACGTTACTCACGCAGTCCTGGCTCGACCTGTCGTTCCTGCACTGGGCGGCCGACCCTGCGGACGTGGCGCCGCTGCTGCCGGCCGGGACCGTGCCCGACACCCATGACGGGCTCACCTACATCGGCCTGGTGGCGTTCCGGATGTACCGGGTGGGCTGGTTCAGGGTGCCGGGCATCCCATACCTCGGCACCTTCCCGGAGACCAATGTGCGGCTCTACTCGGTGGACCGGCACGGCCGGCGTGGGGTGGTGTTCCGCTCGCTGGAGGCGTCCCGGCTGCTCCCGGTGGCCGTCGCCCGCAGCGCTTTCCAGCTGCCCTACATGTGGGCCCGGATGGCGATCCACCGCGAAGCCGACACCATCACCTATGACAGCAGCCGACGCTGGCCGGGGCCGCGTCGGGCGCACTGTCGGATAAAGGTGCGAATCGGTGAGCGGATCGAGGAGCCGACCGCCCTCGAACACTTCCTGACCGCCCGTTGGGGCATGCACAACGCCTTCTTCGGCCGGCCGGTGTACCTGCCCAACACCCACCCGCGATGGCCGCTGCACCGAGCCGAACTTCTCTGCTGTGAGGATGAGTTGGTGACCGCTGCCGGGTTGCCGTCGCCGGTCGGACCGCCGGTGAGCGTGCTGTATTCCCCGGGTGTGCCGGTTCGCTTCGGCCGCCCAGCCCGCCCGGGGGGCCTGCCCACACCGTGACGCCTCGTAGGCGGCGGCCAGGCGGGCGCCGGGAGCGCGCCATCACTCGCGGGAACGTGTGTTCCATGGCCCGGTCCACGGCAGCGATGGGATGTTCTGCGGCTGGTGTGGCCCGTCCTGGTCTGGGGCAGCGGGCCCAAGCCGGCCGGCCGGGCCGGTGCCCGGCCGGCTGCTCCCCGGTCTTGGGGCGTCGACGGACGGCGGCCCGTCCTCCTGCGCCACGCGATCCACGGCTCAGCGATCGCGACGGCGGCGGCGATCACCGCACCGAGGGTGCCGCCTTGACCGAGGTTCCTCTGCGGGCCTTCGATCACGAGAAAGCCTGGGTGCGCGGCGCCGGTTTCAGAGGCCGCGCAGATTGACGCGGTGGGGTACCTCGGTGGCAGAACGGGCACGATCCTGGTCACCATGGAGTTGCGAAGCTCTGTGATCACTGGGGAGACCTGTGTCCGCCCTTCCGACATGGTTGACCGAACCGTTCCGGGGCCAATTCGCGCCCCTGCGTCCCAAGCGGCCAGAGTTCCACCTGGACCATCCGCTCGGCTGCTAGCGCCGGCGCATCAGCGTCCGGGTCATCTTTGACGAGCTACTGCACCTGCTGCGCTTCAGCTGTTCTTACGAGGCGATCGCCGACACGGCCTGTTCGGCTACCGCGATCCGCAACCGTCGCGACGAGTGGATACGATTCGGCGTCTTCTCCCGGCTCGAGCGATCGCAGTGGAGTCCTACGACCGGATGGTCGGCCGCGTCCTCGACCGCGGCAAACAGGGCCTCGAACGCTCGGGCATGACGGATGGATACGGCATTTCCCCAGGGCGCGTCCTGGCCGGTGCCAACCGTCACGACTCTCCATTGCTCGACCCACCCTGGACCGCCTGGACGACCTCGGCCCATTGCCCGACGACATCACCGTGCACCTGGACGACGGCTACGACTCGGACAAGACACGCGCGCCGCCCAGCGAACGCGGCGTCCACGGCCGCATCGCGCACAAAGGCGAGAGGGCGCCCATCCAGGCCAGTCAGCGTGGGCACGTCGACCGCACCCACGCCTGGCGCAATGCCTTCCACCGGCTCGCCCGATGCTACGAGCTGCGCACCGTCGTCAGCGACGCCTTCTTCGACCTCGCCGATACGATCATCACCGCTCGCCGCAGGGGCCATCCCCGCCTCCACTCGCGTCCAGGAATAGCCGCGGGCCCGCCCCGCGTTGCCGCAAGTATGACGACGAATGCGCCGCGGCCCGAGGTACTGCGATACACCGCCTTCTCCAGCGCCCCTGACGGCGGAAACCCCGCCGGCGTCGTTCTGGATGCCGCCGCCCTGGACGACAGCGACATGCTGGCTATCGCCGCCGACCTCGGGTACTCGGAGTCCGCGTTCCTGACCGCGCCCCCGGAGGGCCTCGGCGGCCAGGAGGGACGGGCGTACAGCATCCGTTACTTCAGCCCCAAGGCCGAGGTGCCGTTCTGCGGGCACGCCACCGTCGCGACCGCCGTCGCACTCGCCGAGCGGATAGGCCCCGGGGAGCTGGTATTCGCGACGCGTGCCGGCGCCGTGCCGGTGGAGGTGGCCGTGGAGGGCGGGACGGTCAGGGCCACACTCACCAGTGTCGAGCCGCACATCGAGGAGATCGCCGACGCCGACCTCACGGAGGCGCTCGCGGCGCTCGGCTGGCCGGCCGCCGATCTGGACCCGACCTTCCCGCCCCATATCGCGTTCGCCGGTGCCCGCCATCTCGTTCTCGGGGCGGCGACACGCGCGCGCCTCGCAGATCTCGCGTACGACTTCGCGCGCCTCGAAGCCCTGATGCACCGCTTGGACCTGACCACGGTCCAGTTGGTGTGGCGGGAGTCGGCCACCGTCTTCCATGTCCGTGCCCCGTTCCCAGTCGGCGGCGTCGTCGAAGACCCTGCGACCGGCGCCGCGGCCGCCGCGTTCGGCGCATACGCCCGTGAGCTCGGCCTGGTCCCCGAGGACGCCGTCCTCACCCTGCATCAGGGCGAGGACCTGGGCTGCCCCGGCGAACTCACGGTGACGCTGCGCGCGGGTGACCCACGCGTCCGTGTCAGCGGCACGGGAACTTGCATCGGCTAAAGCGCCAGCCATGACGGCAGAGAAGGCACAAGTCTCCCCAGTTGTCACAGAACGTCCCACTTCCGCGAACCTAGACCCGGGTTTCTACGCCGCCGCGCAGTTCAGCGCGGCGGCCCAGGTCGACGGCTTGCTGTCCCAGGCCGCCCAGGCTGTCAGCCTGCTGCTGCGGATGGAGCCAGCCGTACGGCCGGGGTCGAGCGCGTCAACGAACTGCCCGTGAGCGCCACCCCGGACGGAGACTCTGATCGAGCTGGGCGGCCTGTACTCCGGGGAGACTCGCACTCTGACTCTCGTCCTCGACGTGTCGGCCGTACCCCCCGGCTGAGCCCTGTGCGACTCGGCGAACTCGTCCGGCCAGTGACAACCCCCTCCCTGTTCGCCGTTCCCGGTTCCCGGGTACGGCGAACACACGCTCCGCTACCGAGTGGTACACGCATCCGTGTGAGTCCAACCGACCGCGAGCAGGAGTGCCGGGCCGCCCGGCGTCACCCCGAGGGTCGCCAGTGTTGCCCCATGAGCGCATTGGACACGGCCGAGCGCGAAGCCATGATCGAAGAGGCGACTGTCGACGCCTACAACGAGGACGAGCAGTTGACCGGTCTGTTCACCATGCTTGAGGAGCATCTCGACCTGCCGTTCACCACCGTGGTTCTCGGCGTCGAGGTCACCGTGGGCGGCATCGACCTCACGCCGGACGGAAGGATCGTCGCCCTGTGCTCTCGCGGCGGCGTGCGGCAGTCGATCGGAATCCTTGATCTGCCTTTGCCCAGCCCGGCGCCCGAGGGTGCTCAGTGGATCGCGGCGTACCATCACTGGGCCGGTTGAGGTCGGGCACGTCGCACCCACGGGGAACCGGTTGTGTGGAAGGGCTGGACATGGCTGACACCGGACAAGGCACGCACCAGGAAGTCGGCGGACGGTTGCTGACCGACCTCATCGAGCGCAGTGCCGAGTTGAAAGGCCAGATGGTCGCCTTCGGGCAGAGCTCCCGCTTCGACCGGTGGTTGACGCCTCTCCTGCTGGAGGCCGCCGGGCCTGAGCGGCAGCTGGACGAGGGCGAGGCGATCCGGATCGTCGACCACTTCATCCTGCGGTACCGCCTGCCGGACGGTTCGACCGTGGTGGACCGGTTCGTCGCCGAACGGAAGGACTTGACCGCGGTCGACCGGGAGATGCTGCTCGGCTGGCGCGACCCGGTCGAGGGCATCTTCGAGATCCAGCGCAAGGAAAAGGATGCCCTCGTTCTGCTGAACCTGGTCGACGACCTGGAGTACCGCACGTACTCGAATGTCGGGCGGGCGGCGTTCCGCGGAGTGACCAAGGGGGGCTTCCTCCACACCTGTCTGGTACCAGTGCACTCGGCCGGCGGGGCGTGGCTGGTGTCCGGGGCGATGTCGAGCTACCCCGAGTCCAGCGCAACCGAGATCGCCCAGGCCGCTCTCCAACTGGCCACCAGCCGACCCGAGCTGGTCTTCCGCAACCCCCAGAAGGTCGAGCAGGGGTGGCAGGCGATGCGGGAGGACCGGGCCGCGTTCGTCGAGTTCTGCGGGGGCGACGAACTGGTCCTTCCGCCTGTCGAAGCCGAGGACCTCCTCAACGCCTACTACCGCCACCGCCAAGAGGCCGCCGTCGCCGCACAGCCCGACCGCGCCCGGGGCAGGCGGCTGCCCGGACTGGACCTGCCCCTCTTCGAGTTGCCGCAGGAACTGGCGGGCTCGGACACCGTCGGTGTCATCTACGACCGGGTCGACGGGCTCAACTTCTACGCGGACTACGGAATGCTCCGAGACCTCTTCGCGGACCCGGTGCTCGGGGGCCGCAGGCAGTACCGGGACTTGCTGCGCACGTACCTGTGCGAGGAGACGATCGGGCCGCTGCCGATCCGCCGACTGGCTGCCGCTCACCCGGAGACAGCCGACGCTGTGTTCCGAAAGCTGCTGAGGAAGCCCGGATTCACCTGGAGCGAGCACGGCGAGGCGCTGCTGCGCCGACGCAAGCCCTGGTACTACGCGCACGAGCCCCGCCCCGGTGTCTCCGTCATCGGCGACCGCCTCAGTGCGCTTGCTGCCGGCCGTCGACAGTCACCGTTCCCACGACCGTGACTGCGGCGCAACACCGGTCGGTGCACGGGCTGAGGCCGGAGGCGCTGCCGGTCTTCCTGGGGCGGCCCGGCCTGTGAGACGGCTGCCGGTGCGGGGCTCCCGAGCCGGCCCGCGGCCCCGGCTGAGGTTCGCGGCACCAGGTGGTCGCGCGATACGGAAGAGCAGACCCCGGGCCCGCTCGTCGGGCAGGTCACCGAGGCCGCCGATGAAGCACAGGCGGAAGTCGTGAAAGGCGTAGCAGAACGGCCGGGGCTCGATGATGCCCGACGCCGCTTGCCGCAGTGCCCGCACCGCGGATCCGTACACATCGGAGGCACCGGACCGCAGACCGGGCGGGATATGGAGATGCAAGTGTTCGCTGAAGGCGTCGCACTGGTGGAGGTAGGGCAGGTAGTCCCGGTTCTTCCACTCGACCAGGTCGTCGTAGAAGTGTTCGATATCAGCCGTTCCCTCGTTCAGGGCGAAGGTGAAGTCGACCGACACCACGCCGAGCCACGGGTATACCCGCATCCGGCAGTCGAAGCTCCACTTGGCTCCGGCGAGTACCGCTTCCCCGCCGGGCAGCGTGCACGAAAGAACCGGTGCGTGCCCGGCAAGATAGGACAGGTTCCAACTGCGCAGCAGTGTCGTGTCCACGACCACCTCGCCATGCCGCGCCTCCAACACCTCCGCGAGGCACCTGGTGTCGGCAACGGTCCCACCCAGGTCGTACTTGAAAGGAACGAAGACCCTCAACCCCGATGTGCGATGCGCGTCCACGCACCCTCCCGTGAATCCCCCGACGCCGCGCGCAGCCCAGACACCCACCATACGGTCCGCGACCCCACAACGACCGCAAATCACCCAGGAGAAACGGTTCTTTGAGCAACATAACGCCGCGATCCGGCTGAGCGGGTCCTCGTAGGCGCGGGTGGCGTCCAGGAGCATCGTGGCGAGCCTGATCCTGCTTGCGCGGAGGGAGGAGCGGGCCTCTTCCCATTCCTGAACCGCCCGTGCCGCAGTGACGTCGGCACGGGAACGCACGTACGCCTCGGCGGACGACAGGAGGAGACGTTCACCGATCCCCAGAGGGTCTGCGGCCTTCTGCACCAGGATCTGGGCGAGCGAACAATGGCTCGTGGTTGCCCAGAGCGGGGCGACCGCGGGCCAGGGCGGGCCAGCCCACCGGCGGCGGCCCACTGCTGCAGCCACGCCGGCGCCTCGGGTACGCGCCCATCGTCCTCCAGCAGGTCGACCGATTGACGTATGTGACGGAGCACAGGATCAGACGAAGGCCGCCCTCACGTCCGGGGGACAACCAAACCCATCAGCAAGTTCGAGGCCATGTTCGACCGCAAACCATAAACGCCAAGCTTAGGGCTGCCTCGAGTACGCGTGCAGCTCTCGCCGGCGCTCAGGGCGGAGACGCCGTTAGCGCCGAAGGAGACAACGGTGCGCGGCCCGTCGCTTGTCTGAGGGGTTGCGGCGTGAGCCGGTTCGGCAGCGAGGCCGGTGATCAGGACTGCGGGGCCTCGGGCGGCTCTTCGGCGAGCGCCCTGGTCAAGGGCCGCCTCTCGCTCCACACACGATCCAGCAAGGACGAGCTCGGCATGCCGCCCGCGTCCTGGAAATCGACGTGCAGTCGGTCACCGGCACGCTGCTACCCCGGGGCAGGTGGTCACACGCAAGGCGACAACGGCGTCGCCCGCCGACGGGGACGGAAGCCTGGCAGAAGGGGTGGGGTCACGGTGATTGGGGCCCCAAGAAGTGCCAACCAGCACCCGACTTCAGCCTGCTCATCGATGGTGGGCGAGATGTCCTGATTCGGTCCAGACCGAATGAGGACGCGCTACCGCTGCTTGGATCAGCACCATAGGTGTCAATTGTTGTCCTTGCCGCCTTCCGGGCGGCCCGGTGGGAGGGAAACATGACACGCATCCGCAAACTGGCCTTTGCCGTCGCCGCAGTCGGCGCGCTCGCCGCACCGTTAGCCGGTGCGACCACCGCTCAGGCCGGATCGAACGGCCAGCAGGTCGCGGTGTCCACCTACTACTCGGACGAGGTGGATGTCTGCGGGCACAACCAGAACGGTACCTATGCCTGCACCGGCTGGTTCGCCACGCCGGGAAGCGGCTACACCGGGCGCGCCGGATACTGGTTCAAGGGAACGGTCACCATCTACGGCGTCAACGACAACACCGGCACGCGGCGGCAGGTCACCTGTTACGTGCCCACCTCGCAGTCCGGGAACTGGACGTACTGCGACGGACGCAGTAACAAGGCGCTGTAGCGCTCCTCGGCGGATCGGACGCCGCCGCATGCCCCTCGTCTCGGCCGCCGGTGACTTGACCAGTCCCCGGCGGCCGGGACGCCCGCCAAGTCGCCACCCCGTCGGTCAGCTGTACCGTCTGCCCGTCCGGAAGGTCATCAGGGCGAAGGGCACGCTGAAGGGCAAGCAACACAAGCTGACGGCTCGGCAGCAGGCCCACGTGGTCGTGCAGCGCGCCACCGGCGAGCATTCCATCGCCGGCCTCGCCGAGCTGTTCTTCGTCAGCCGACTGTGCGCGACGGCTGGCGCCCTATCCGACCCCGCTGGGGACGGATCTACCCGGAGCTGGGGTGACGCGGCCTCGGCGATTGAGGCGGAGCCTTTCGACGCGGGCCCGCGCACAGTGCGATCTCCTGCCAAGCCCCAGCACAGGTCCCTCTCTCGCCGTCGCGGCGTTCCGCCCACGGTGTGCGGGGCTGACAATGGTCAGGAGAGGTGGTGACACATGGTCGAGGATCGCTGCGGGCTGATCTCCGTACGGTGGGTATATGTCGAACTGCTCGTCGACCTGCGCCATCTGGGGCGGGTTGCCCTCTATGACGTTGTCTCCGGGGACAGCGGTGGCCTGGGATATAGCGCTGTCCCGGGTACCGAGGAGGAGTGCCGGCAGTGGCAAGACGCGGCGGGCGCGTACCGGAAGGCGGTCACCGAAGCGGCCGAGCGGCTTGGTGAGGAGGAGTCGGGCCCCTGGTGGCTGCGGTGGCTGCCGGGTCGTGCGGATCGGGCCCGGAAACGGTTCGAGGAGCGGTTCGATGCGGCCTGCGAGGAGTACCGGCCCGTGACGGAGGTCATCCAGCAGCGATTACACCTCCAGCGGGAGGAGAGGCTCCGGCGTCAGGAGCAGATGTACCGGGCGACGGTGGAGCGCTGTCAGCCGCTGGCCGAAAGGGCGGTGTGGAAGTGGATCCAGGTCCGCCCGGCCGTCGTGTACGTGTTCCGCCATGACGTGCCGCCGGCCCACGCGCTCCCCAGCGGATATCGGCAAGCCGTGGAGCCACTCAATGCCGCCGACCTGCTGACGGCGCTCGCAGATCTGGTCGAGGGCGGAGTGGCCAGGATCGACTGGGACGCGAACGCCCGCAAGGCGGTGGAGGACGAGTGCTCGGTGCCGGGTGACCGAGTATCGAACGGCAGGTGGTGGATCGTCATCACGAAAGGTCAGTGGCCCCAACTGAATCGGCACCCCTCGCACTTGAATGGCTTCCCCTCACCCGCGGGTGTCAACTCCACTGAGAGGTCCTGGGGATGGCCCTACGCTGGCGGCTACGACGGCCACTACTACGACGACGGCTACAGAGCCTCTGGCGCTCACGGAGGCCACCACTCCGGCGGCTACCACAGCAGTTACGGAAACCCCTTCGGCGGCATCTTCTGACAGAGTGACGGGCCCGAACCTCACCCGCTCCGCGCGGATGCAACCTCGGAACAATCCGACGAGCACAGCGCCCTGATCGTTCCCGACCGTCCGGATGCAGGTGCGGCCTGGTAGGGTCCGCGACCGCGTTCGGGTCCGGACTTCATGCTGGCCAACATATCCGTGAACAAGCAAGCGAGGTTCTTTCATGTGGGTGGGCCTTCTTCTCCGTGCCACAGGTCATGACGCGCGGGACGCCGCGCAGCCCTGGGCGGAGATCGAAGCGGAACTGGGGACCGAACTGCCGGTTGACTACAAGGAGTTGTGCCAGGCGTTCGGCGTCGGCGAGTTCTCTCGGGTGGTGTCGGTGCTGTGCACTGATGAAACCCGCGTGGCGGATCTGCTGAGGATGTGGCGCGTACTGCTGGAGCACGACGACCCTTCGGACGGCCCGTTCGCGCCCTACCGGATCCATGAGCCCGGGACGACACGGGGCCTGATCCCGTGGGGAATCTCGCGTGCGGCCGACAAGTTCTTCTGGCAGGTCACGGACGGCGCGGTGGACGCATGGCCGGTTCTCGCCAAGATGGAGGACGCCGAGGAGTGGGACCGTTACGAGATGTCCGCCACGGAGTTCCTGTACCGGATCCTCACCGATCCGGGATTCCGGCCCTACACCGTGGCCGATGCCGTACCCGAGCCGATCTTCGAGCCTGTCTGAACAGCCGGTGATGGAGAGGAGGGCTGTGATAGACCGGGGCCGCAGTTGTACGGGCTCAGCAACCGGCTTCCGCGCGGTATACCTCCCAGATCATTGGGCTGGTCACCCTCACAACAATCAACTGAATACTTGAATTGCCGGTGGTTGATCAGGCAGCAGGCGAGTTTGAGGAACGCCTGGTGCATGTCCGCTCGTCGTTCCCAGCGCACGCGAAGCCGGCGGAAGCCGTCAGACAGGCAGAGGTCCACGTGATCACCCACCTGGGGGCGCCCAGGCCGCTGCCGTGCCCGGTGCCGCGCCGTGCGATGGCGGGCGCGGACCCGCTTGCGGTAGCTGTCGTGGTCGTAGCCGCGGTCCGCGTAGAGCGCGACCGCTCTGCGGCGCGGTCGGCCGACCCGGCCACGAACGGGCGGGACGGCATCCAGCCGGGGCAGGAGCCGGGTGACGTCGTTGCCGTGGCCGCCGGTCAAGATCACCGCCAAAGGGGTTCCGTGCCCGCTGGTGATCAGGTGGTGCTTGGAGCCGGGTCCGCCCCGGTCGACCGGTGACGGGCTCGTGTGGCTCCCCTTTTTTAGCGCTCTGACGTGGGAGGAATCGACCACACAGCGGGCCGGTCAAGCCTGCCGGCGGCGTTGAGCTCGGCGAGCGGGACCTCGTGCAGCAGCTGCCGGACCCCGGCCTCGTTCCAGTCCGCAGCCGACGCCGGCACGTCATGCCCGAGCCGAACCCGAGCTCCTTCGGCAGGTACTCCCACTGGCTGTCGGTGTGCAGCACGTACAGGATCCCGCACAGCACCTGCCGGTCCGGCAGCGGGTTTACGGCCCGGGTACCGGAAAGCCGCGTTCCCTCTGCGGCAGGAGCGGCTCGATCCGCGCCCACAGCTCATCCGACACGATCCACGGTGATTCCCCCACGCGTCGGACAACGCTCGACTCATCGCCCGGACACGGCCCACGGGGCCGATCCGCCTCATTGTGTCAGCCCTTGTCAGTCACCCTTTCTTCGTAATGCGTCCGAAGGATCACGCCATGCCCGCTGAGCAGTACGGGACGCTGAATCAGCGCCGCCGCCGCCGGCTTCGTGCAGGACGAGTTCCCGGCTGCTGCACGTAACCGGGGAGCTGGCGGTCACTGTCCCGAGACCACCCCGTACGGTGTCGGCGTCGAGCCTCGGTAGCTGCCGGGGTCAAGAGCGGTGGTGACACCACGGCCATCCAGTGCCTGCCCCTGGACGACCACTTTCGCGCCGGGCCGCTGGGAGGCGTACTCGAAGGGGTGCGCTTCGCGTGCAATCTCCTTGCCCAGCGTCGAGCCGGGGTTGATGCGTCCACCGGTAACTCCGCCGCTTTCGGAGTAGCTGTTCACGAGTGAGGTCCAGCGTTTGTTCTCGCCGAGCGTGAAGGTGCCGTCCGGTGCCATGTCGAGGTGGTCGGCGATCCGTCCTCGGCGTGCGCCGAAGGAGCGGTTGATCGTCTCCACCGGAACGAGGGTGCCGTCCTCGAGCCGGACACCGAGGATTTTCACCTGCAGAAGGTAGGCGTGGTCCGGATGGGCCAGCGCATTGTCGAGAACGGTCTCGCGTTCCAACTGGTTGAACACCGCCTTGGCGTTGCGCAGCCGTGCCGAGCCACCCGGCTGCCGGATGCGCTCGTCCAGCCGGCGGCCGAGGGGAAGCTGCTCCTGGCGTCCTGCGGCGACGGCACGGGCGTGATCGGTGAGGCCTCGCTGAAGGGACTTGCTCATCCGCACGTAGTCACGGTCGAACACCGGAAGGTTCCGATCCATCGGATGGGGCCGCGACAGCGGTCGCGTCGGCAGACGCTGCACGCCGTTGCGGTAGACCTTGCCCGTCACCCCGCTGCCCGGCTCCACCGGAACCACGGGCACAGTGGCGGGCGGCTGAGCAGCCGCCGTCCCGCCGGGGCGGGACGGCGACGCCGGAACAGGCGGTTCGGGAGCCACCGGGGGAGTCGGCGGCACCGCGCGGGGTCGGGAGGCAGGCCCGTACCTGCGGTAGGCGGAGACTCCCCGCTCAGCCAGGGCCGCCGTCTCCAGTACCCCGAAAACCGCGTCGACCATGGCCCGCCCGGACTCACGGGACAGCTCCACTGCGCGCTGCCAGTCCCGTGGGGCGACGCGCAGTGCCTCACCGGCGAGCTGGTCTGCCTCGACCGGCTTGATGAGTACGCGGGTCATCGGGTTGAGCACGGAGTTCGCGGCCTCCCACGGGCTCTCCCCGAGCGAGATCCGTTCGTCGATGCCGTCGATGATGCGGCCCATCCGCCGCAGGGAGTTGGTGAGCGGGTCGCCCGTCGTGTCCTCGGCAAGGCCCTGTGCCTGGCCGACGGCCGCGTCCAGCAGGCCGAGGCCGACGCCTTGGATCAAGGCGAGTCCAAGATTGCCGGGGCGGGTCGCAGCAACGGCCCTTGCGGCCTGTTCACGCAGCGCGTCGGCGCCCGCGCCGATCAGATCCTGCGGGTACGGCAGCCGCGAGTTCGGCACCAGCCCCGGCATCGGCACGAACGGTGAGATCCGCAGATCGGGCACGATGCTGCGCCGCAGAAGGGCCTTCGCCTGCTCGAGGGCCTGGTAGGGCGTGGGCTCCGGCCGGGCTGCCAGCCTCTGCTGTGTACGCGTCAGACCTGCGACAAGGTCGGCGAACGCCAGGGCCTGGCCGGCAGTGAGCGCATCGGCAGCCATGGTGGATACCACGTCAGCCTCCTCTGCGGCTCGTTCGTCAATCGGCGTGTCCGCAGCCGGTGGCGGCACCGCGTAGCCCAGCGCGGCATCCTTGCCGGGAGCCTCGCCACGCTCCATGAGCACTGCGTCGGCAGCGGACTCGCTGCGCCCCGGTCCTGGCCCGCCCGAGCGGGTCGGCGCCGCCCGTAGCACGCCGAACTCGCGGGCCAGGGTCTCGTCGCTCAGCGGCTGCGCGACCGTCGTCACCGGAGCGTCGCTGCCCGACGAGGCGCCGACGACGGGCACCACGCCTGTGTACCCTTCGGCACCGGTGTATCCGGCCACCTGGCTGGAGTGCAGCACCCCCGAGTAGTCGCCACTGGCTGCCATGGCCGCCTACTGGGAGTCGTCGTTGCTGACGGCGGCCACAGGCACTACCTCGATCTCCGGTGTCTCGGGGAATATCTTGGTCCAGGCGTCGATCTTGTCCTTCTCCGGTGCCAGATCGCTGACGAGTGCCAGCGCGTCCGTAAGCCGGCGCGTGTCTGCGATGCGCCACGCCGTGTCCGCCTGCCGGGACTCCAGGTCCAGAGCTTGCAGCGCCGACGCGTAGGGGTCCAGCGCGTCCGCCTCGCCCAACAGCGCTTCGACCACGATGTTGTCGGTGCGCAAGACGATCTCCGACGTGTCCGTGATCAGTCCCCGGATCTGCCGTCGAGCCCCGGGTGTCAGCGCTCCCGGCTTGAACCGCCAGTGCACCTTCGGGGACAGCGGATCGCCGTCGAAGTCAAGGTCGCCGTTGTCGTCCAGAGCGGCGTCCTGCCACGTGTAGTGGCGACCATCTCGACGCTCGCCCTTCTGCAACACCGCCACCGGATTGCCGTCGGCGTCCAGTCGCTCGGCGCACAGTCCCAGCACGAACGCGGCCACCTGAGCGTGCCGCCCCGGCGGGAAGTGGCGGGTGATGAGACGCCGCAGATCGGGCAACGGCACGACCTCCGCCGATCCCGCCCGGCCGTTGTAGAAGGCCACCTTGATGTCGCGCAGCACGACATGTGTTTCGTACGTCTGGTTCAGTTCCCGGAACACGAAGTTGAGGACCCGGCGCAGGTTGGTGTTCGCGATCTCCCTGACCGTGGTCGTCGTGGTGCCACTGGACGTGGTGGTGGTCGACGACTGCTCCACGGCCTGCCGGCGGCTGTTGTTGGTCTGGTTCGCGTGCTCGCTCGCGGCCTGGCTGATGTCGCTCGCCCAACGCTGGCTGGCCTCCTGGTGGTTGGCGGAGAATCCCGCCTCGACCGACGCTGACCCCTGCACGATCCCGAAGCTCGCGGACGCGGATGCGCTGGTCGAAACCGAGAGGGCCCAGCCGCCCTGGTCCTGGAACGCGGAACCTGTCTCCGACGTGACGCTGTCTGCGAAGCGGCTCTGCGCAGCAATGTCCGACGAGTCGAAGATTGATGTGGCGTCCTCGCGGGTGGCCGCGTCTGTGCGCCACGTCTGCATGGTGATCATGGTTCGCTCACCCGGGAGCAGTGAGAACGTCTGCACGGTCCGCCCCAGCCCGTAGTCGCCCAGAAACGACCGCAGTTCCCACGTCTCGACAAGCGCGAGTTGCGGCACAGGGGGCGCCACGGGGTTGACCGCGAGCTCCTGGATGCTGTGGCCAGGGCCTTGCACAGGCAATGAGATCGTGGGCAGGACCCGGGCGTTGGCGACGGCGGGTATGGCGGCGGATTGAGCGTCACTGAGCCTGTCGATGTAAGAGCGCACGCGTCGCCGCTGCACCTCCACGTCGTCGGGCTCGGCGACAAGCTGCCGTCGCTCCAGCACACTCAGCGCGTCGGTGTCATGATCGGCTGCCAGTCGCTGGACGTCGCCCTTGCTTCCGGGCCTGGTGGCGTCCGTCAGCAGCGGCTCCACATCACCGTCGACCTTCGCCACGTGCCGCAGCGACGGGCGTGCGGTCGGCGGCAGGGTGCGCCGGTAGAACTGGGCGAGTCGTTCGATGTCGATGCCGCGGAGGCTGTTCTCGTCGCCTTGAACCACACCCAGGTCGATCAGCGACGAACCTAGCCGGGTACTGCCCTCGGAGAACCATTCCCCTGGTATTTCCATCGGCACGATGCGATTGATCGTGTACGCCCCTGGCAGGGGAACGTTGTAATTGATTTTCGCGACCGGACTCGGCTGCCCGTTTCCGCCGAACCGAGCAATGTCGTCGGAAACCACGGGCTTGGTCAGATCGGGCAATGACATGTCGTCCCCCTCTTTCAGCTCAACCGCTCCACCTGCTGCTCCTCCAGCGTGGACGCACGCATTCCATGCCGGTTCGGCGGTGTGGGGCTGCGTATCTGATATCGACACCTTCCATCGACAGTCAAGGCCTGCAGGCGAATGCGCACACGACGGCAGATAATTGTCTTGGGGTCCGCGGGGCAAACAGCGTGTATTTCGCTGCGCGTTCCAGGGGAGGGGGTGTCGGCAATGTGAGGAACATAGCCGACCGGTGCAGTACGGTACGAGCACTTCCGGGCGCGCAGCGCCCTGAACGCGATCCGGGACGTCAGCTCTCGGCAGGCTCGCCGAACTACTCGGCGGCTGTATGACCGCAGTCGGCGCGAGCTGCGGATCCGCGCCGCCACCGACACCCATGCCGCCCTGGTAGAGGCGTCGGTCCACCTGTACGCCGGCGAGCTCGCCGAGCGCCTGGGCCTCACCGTCGCCGGAGTGCTGGGCCGGCGTACCGGCTGGGAGATCACCTGCCTGTTGCAGGGCAGGCACCACCTCATCGACCTGACGGCACACCAGCCCCAGTCGTGACCGCGCACCGCGACGACCCTCAGAAGCGGACGACGGCGGGATGCCCTTCTGGCAGCGCTTGTGCGGGCGAGGACCGCACGGGCCGGCCGGCACCATCACGGCGCGAGCGCCGACGAACGCGCGCTGGCCGCCCGGCCTGCTGACCCCGCTCGGCGCATTCCGTCACTTCTCGTCGATCCGCTGGATCATCATGCGCGTCACCGCCAGGCCCGAACCCCGCATCAGCTCATCAGATGGCATCGACACCAGGAGCCATCCCGATGGCGATCCCCGCTCCCTCCCCTCACCGACCGGCTGTGCGATTGACTGGGGCCGGCAATGATCGAACGACACTGAATTCATGGGGACCGTGCAGTGAAGAGCAACGACATTCCGCTGATACCGGATGCGGTGTGGCTGGAGGAACGGCTGGGCGAAGGCTCGCTCTGGCGACCGGACGAAGCCGGCCTGCCGGCTGAGCTGACCCATGCGGGGTCGAGGGAGTTCCTGCTCACGGTCGGCTTTCCCGTCGTCCACCTCGACACCGTGGGGATCGACACGAGGCACTTGCGAGACGAGGACGGGCTGCAACCGTTCGATGCCGACGAGATATACGGGGAGCGGTACCCCGACGACGACTCCCCGCCCACGAACTTCTGCTTCACCGTGGCCACCTGGTACGACCAGCACCTGATGCTCGACGCGGCGAATGGTGGCATCACCCATTACGACCCCAACGGGTGGGACCACGGGGCCGGGTGGAAAGGCCCCGCCGCCGATTCCCTGCCCGACCTGGCCGTGCTCCTCGGGCTGATCGCCGAGTCGAGCAACGCCCTGGAATCGGCCGATGACGCCGTGCGTGCGGCCACCATCACCGAGCTGCGCGAGCGCATGATCGGCCAGGACCTGAACGTGGACGACTCCGCGTTCTGGGACGAGATCTTCGAGTGTCTGGGCTGAGAACAGGGCCGGTGAGGACAGACGCCGATGCCGGCGCCGATGCAGCCCTTGTCGGCCAGGGTCGTCAGGCCGCCGGCCGCGGCCTTGTAGAGGGCGGGCAGGGCGTGGATTTGGGCGGCGGTGATGTCCGGGGTGGAGCCGGGTTCGACGTCGGAGACCCACAGCGGGGTCCCGTCCGGATCCACGTCGACATCCGCCCGAGCTTCGTGAAGGCCGGCCTGGACACGCACGTCGACGACGACGCCAGGGCCTGACGCACATCCCCCTCGACGGCACACTGATCGAATCCGACCGCCTCGCGGGCGTCCGCGAGAACGGCAACGACCTGTGCTTCAGCCAGAAGCACAAGGCGTTCGGCGGCGACATCCAGTTCCTGTCGGCTGTTGCTGACGATTGCTACCTTCACCCCGGCTGCCTTGAGCGCGCCCAGGGTGGGTTCGACATCGACGGCGAACACGTTGTCGGTGACGTCGCACAGAGCTTCGTACATCGCCTCGGCCAGGGCGCAGTCCGCGCCGGCGGCCGTCACCCGGCGGAGACAGCTCTCCCGGTGGGCAGGAGCGGACCTGTCCGCTCCTGCCCAGCCCTCTGCGACGTCAGGGCGCTTGCCTGCTGCGCTCAGGGCTGCAGCAGGTGCGTGAGCAGGCAGGCTGCCACTTGCCTGCCGACGGGGCAATCTTCCCGAAGCCGCCCGCCGGCACGCCGGGCCGTTGGATGCGACGGTGGCGCCGGGCGCGTGCGATGCGGCTGTCGCCGGTCTCGGCTCTGGTCCCAGGCGCGGGCTCTGGGCGAGGTATGAGGGGCGTCTCTCCGGCGGCTGCTTCAGCGCCCGGTACCGGGCACATGTGCCTCGGCGGCGAGAAGAGCAGAACCGCTCCCGCTGTCCCTGGGTTGCCGTACGCTACGCGGCAGATGCGGACGGCTACGGACCTCGGGGGAGATCCGCGTGGATGCCTCATTTTTCATCTCCTATGCTCGCCAGGACGTGGCATACGTGTCCCGGCTGGCCGAGCATCTTCAGGGGTTCGGTCTTCCGCTGTGGTTCGACCTCCATATGGCGTGGGGGAGCCGTTACCCGGAGGAGATTCGCCTGCGGCTGTCCGAGGCCTTGGGGATCATTGTTGTCATGTCCCCCGGGGCCGACGCCTCCGAGTGGGTCGAGCGCGAGATTCTCGAGGGCCAGCGGAACGATCGTGACTTCCTTCCGATTCTGCTGGCGGGGGAGCGGCTCTTCCTGCTGGCCAGCAGCCACTACTTCGACGCCCGGGACGGCGCGTTGCCGGGCGAGCGCGAGATCCGCCAGCTCAGGGCGATCTGCGATGCGCGGACCACGGGCGTCGAAGCGGGACCGGCCCTGGTCCTGCGGCCACCGGTGCAGCCGCCGCCTCCGCCGCCGGTACGCCCCTCTCCGGACCGGGCATTGCTCAAGCTCACCTCTTGCCTCGAGGAAGGACAGGTGGAGCACGCCGACATCCTGACCACCTCGCTGCTGCTGGAGGCGGTGGGCCGACTCGGCAGCGGGTGGATGCGCCGGGCCGACGGGAAGCGGCTGCCGGTCGCGTTACTGGACCGCATCGACCTGGCCTGGTCGACGTTCTCCCAGGGGGCCATGGGGTTCCGGGCGCAGCTGCACAAGTGCCCGAGCCCACCACCGGGGGCACCTGCCGGCAGTCAGCGGGACTTCTCGCTGCTGGCCTTGTCGCTGGGCTGGAAAGCGGAACGACGCGACACCACGCCGAGGTACGGGGAGTTCGTCAGACCGGTCGGCCACCCCCCGGGGTTCTTTCCCACGCTGCGCAACCCGCAGCTGGAACGCCATGTGAGCTGGCACGACCAGTGGGTTGAGACGGTGATGGCCGTCCATGTCCGGCTGCGCACCTGGGGAGGGCACGCATGAAGTGGCTGCTGTTGTTGGTCCTGGTAGCTGCGTTGGCCGCTGGCGCCTACGTGGTGGCGACGGGGACCCGCCGGGTTCCGACCGGTCACCTCGGCGTGGTCCGCCGACGGTTCGGCGTCGCGCACCCGGAGGACCGGTTCAAGGTGCGTACCCACGGGACTCCGGGTCCGCAGGCGCAGACCCTCGAGGCGGACCGCCTCTATTTCCGGCCGCACCCGTTCTTCGAGGTGAAGTACGTACCGCAGACCTATGTGCCGCCCGGCACCATCGGTGTGGTCGTGGCGAAGGCGGGAAGTCCGCCGCCGCTGGACCGGATGCTGTGCCGGCACGTCGAGTGCGACTACTTCCAGGACGGTCGGGCCTTCCTGCTCGGCGGCGGGCAGCAGGGTCGGCAGCCCGGCATCCTGCCCGGGGGCGCGTACTACGACATCAATCCGCTGCTCTTCGAGGTGCTCACGGTCGACACGATCGAACACGGTCGGCATGATCTCACCGCTGCCGACCTCAGGGAGATCACCATTCCCGAGGGCGCGACCGGTGTGGTGATCGCGCTGGAGGGCGTGCATCCCGACGAGAGTGACGGGACGGTTGGTCGCCAGGTCCCGGGCCACGAGAGCTTCCAGCGGCCCTCGGTGTTCCTGGACAACGGAGGCCAGCGGGGCGCGCAGGCGGAAACCCTCACCCGCGGAGGGGTCTACCGGATCAACCCCTGGTTCGCGCGCATCGTCCTGATCCCGACCCGCGACCTCATCCTGGAATGGCGCGCCAAGGACGACAAGCCTGACCGCAACTTCGACGCGTCGCTCGGGCAGATCGTCATCAACGTCGAAGGCCATCGGCTGCGGGCCGGCATGACGCAGACCATCCGCATCCCGGCCAAGGCGGCCCCGCGTCTGGTCGGCCGCTTCGGTGAGCAGGAGGGTGACACCTTCGGTGCCAGCAGCGCCTCCGATCCCGCTCCGGTACAGCGTTTCGTCGAACGCGTCCTGGGCCGCACGGTAGAGGGGTACTTCCAGGGCATCGCCAGTTCGTACGACGTGCTGGACTTCATCACCGGGCACAACGAGGTGCGCCTGGAACTGGAGGAGCGGGTACGCCAATCACTGGCCGAGTGGGGCGTCGAAGCGGTGCGCACAACCCTCACCGAGTTCGAACCGGAGAACTCCGGTCTGGACGAGTTCCGGCGCGAGATCGCCACCGAGCGGGATCGCAAGCGGCTGCTCGAGCATCGTCACGTCAGCGCAGACCTGGAGGCGAAGACCGAGCTGATCAGAATCGATACCGAGAAGAGGCGCCGACGGATCGAAGTCACCGAACTGGAGGAGAAGATCAGGGTCCTGGGGCGGGACACCGTCGCCCTGGAGCGCTTCCTCGCTCAGCTGGCCAAGATGAACGTGCCCGAGTTCGTGGGCGGTGACGCCGATTCGCTTCTGCAGTACCTGCCGCTACCGGTCGCACGTGACATGATCAACAGGGCGTTGCGGCGCGTTGACGCAGCGGAATCCTCCGTGGGGCATCAGCAGTTGGACGCCGGTTCGGCACGCGCGCACGGCAGGCAGGATGCCGGTCCGGACGCCGATCTCGGCGGGGAAGCAGCCATCGCGCCGCAGACCGATGCGGTGGACACCCCTCGGCCGAGGTCCCCCGACCAGAGCGGGCCGGACAGTGACATCGGCCGGCTGGGGTCGGCGCGGTGACAGCACCATTCATGCATTGAAGTGCAGTCGAGCCGTGGTCCGGTCGGCCCGGCTCTGTTGTACCTGGCCGCTCGGTCCCGGCACAGCGTTCGATGCCCCGGGTCGCCGAGTGGCCGGCCTTTACGGTCGCGGAGAGCATGGTCTTCTCCATCCGGCCGTACTCGGCGAACGCCTGGCCCAGCGGGGTCGCGCGGGCCTTCGCGACCGAACATCCGCAGCAGGTCGTAGGCGCGGACCGGGTTGGTGACCAGCGATCCGGCAACGCGGAGCGTGTCCGGCCACCAGGTTGGCCTTACTCTCCCCGCGGACACGAAGGAGAGACCCCACGTTTGAGCCGCGCGGACCTCGCTGCCGGCAGGGCAGCGAGGTCCGTCGGCCTGGCCGGGGTGGAAGGACTACTGCTCGATTGTCCAGCGCTGCCGGTCTGCGTCGTTGCACTGCTCGGCGGTCACATCGCCCTTCTCCCTCAGCGGCGGGACCAGGCACAGGTGCGTGGCCTCGTCGCGGAAACGCAGGCTGCCGTCGGCGTACGGCTCCGCCTGCCAGCGGTGTCCGGTGCCGTCGTTCTTGCTGTTCGGGTCATCGCAGTTGAACAGCACGGTGTGGGTGCCGGGCCGGCGCGGTCGCTCTCGAAGACGTCCACGCACCGGCCGCTCGCGACTCCCTTGATGCGGACCAGGTTGTCGCCTCGGGCGGCGTACTCGATGTTCCAGCGCTGGTTGTACGCCGCGCTTGTCTTCGCCGCCGCGCCGCCGCTGCCGCCGTACCCGAGGTAGTACCAGCGCTCCACGGCTGTGCCGACGGTGAAGCGCTGCTGGTCGTTCCAGCGCGGGGGATGGGTGATCACGCGGCCCGAGCCGTCCGCGGGGACGTCGATCATAAAGACCCGCACCATGGGCAAGGCCCCCGCACCGAGACCCGACCCCGGCCGGCCGGGCGCCTTCCTGCCCAACGGGGCCTTGGCCAAAGCCGGGCTCAACAGGTCGATCGGCGATGCCGGATGGGGGGTGTTCCTGACGATCCTGCACGCCAAGGCTGAAAGCGCCGGACGGGAAGTGATCGCCGTCAACCCCCGCAACACCTCCCGCACCTGCCCCGAATGCGGGCACACCGCGCAGGAGAACCGGCCCACACAGGAAAAGTTCCACCGCGTCTCGTGCGGCCACCACGCGCACGCTGACACCGTGGGCGCTCTCAACGTTCTACGGGCCGGGCTGGTCCGTCGCGACGCTGACCCGGCGTAACGAGAAGCCCCCGACTTCAGCCGGGGGAGGAGTCACGTCCTGCGTACCGATGACGGAGAGCAGTTCCAGCTGCGCGGCGGCTTCGGTGCCGGGCGGTGCGGTGAACCACAGCAGGCGCTGGCGTCCGTCCTCGCTGAACAGGCTGTTGCAGTCCGCCGCGATGACACCGAGGGCCGGATGGGCGATGCGCTTGTGGTCCGACCGGCGCAGGCCGACGTCGTGGGTGTCCCACAGCGCGGCGAACTCCTCGCTGCGCCGTCGCAACACGCCTACAAGACCGTCCACTTCGGCATCACGGCCGCGCCGTGCGGCGACGGCCCGAAGGTCGGCGACGAACGCCCGGGATTGGTGTGGGTGTTCGTCCGACGGGTAGAGCGCGCGGGAAGCGGGATCGGTGAACCAGCGGTGGATGAAGCTCGCCTTGACCCCACGCCCGGTCGGCTGCCGGCCCACGAGCGCGATGGCGGCCTCGTTCTGTACGAGGGTCTCGTGCAGGTCGGTGATGATCTGCGCGGGAGTCGCCGCGAGCCGGTCAAGGAGCGCCAGTAGCCCCGGCGTGATGTGCGCGGTCAGGCCGCCCGAAGCCGGGGGCACGGGGCGGTCGGCGAGGTGGAACAGATGGTCGCGCTCGTCGCCGCCAAGGCGCAGCGCACGGGCGAGGGCGGCCAGGACCTGTGCCGACGGCTGGGTCCCGCGCCCGCGCTCCAGCTCGGTGTAGTAGTCGACCGACAGGCCCGCGAGCTGAGCCACCTCCTCCCGACGCAGTCCGGGTACCCGGCGCCGGGGACCGGCGGGCAGACCGACGTCGGACGGCCGGATCCGCGCGCGCCGGGACTTGAGGAACGCGGCGAGTTCGGAAAGGTCCATGCCCGCATCGTGCCGCGTACGACCCGGACGAACCAGGGGGCGGCAACCCCAGGGTGTGCACAGCCTGGCTGCCGCCCGCAGACCGGGTGATGGTGGGTGGGCGGCGAACGCACGACGCCGCACCCCACCCATCGGAACCCCGGCAGGAGCGAACGCGATGCCGTACGCGAACTTCAAGGTTCCCGCGGGCACTCTCACCGACGAGCAGAAGGCGCAGATCATCACCCGCACCACCGATCTGTACACCGAGATCTACGGCGAACGTGCCCGCGCCACCACCCTGGTGCTCGTCGAGGAGGTGCCCGACGGCGGCTGGGGCATCGGCGGCCACGTCCTGACCGCCGCCGAGATCCAGCAGCCGCCCGCCGGCTGACCGCACCTCCATCGGCGCCGGCCCGGCGCATCCGTAGCCGGGTGGGCGAGGCATACGGCCACCGCCGACCAACCGGCTCCGGGAAGGGTTCGCTGCCGGGGCCGCCGGGCCAGCGCTCCAGGACGACCAGCACTTTGTACTCGGCGCGCTGTGGGAGCTTCACCTTCGGCAGACGGATGACGCCGGTGCGCTCGACGACATTGTTGTCGTAGCGGAAGCCGGGCACGGCCTCGCCGTCGCGCAGGAATGAGTGGTGCAGGTCGTCCTGGCTGAGCTCGGTGACGACGAGGCTGGCCACCTGGCGGTCCTGGAACGTCACCCGGATGCCGCAGGGGTCGCTGTCCGGGGTCAGGTAGTCGCCCTCCCCGATGGGCGCCGAGCCGGCGTTCTCGATGCGCAGCAGGACGAAGGAAGGATCCTTCAGCAGATGGCCGTCCTGCCGCATGTCCCGCAGCACGCCTGCGTAGGGGGACTGGGAGGCGTCTGTGGCCAGGGTGTCCATCTGCACCCGGTAGCCGAGCCGTTTGCGGCCGACGACGTTGAACTCCCACAGGAACGCGCCCAAGGGGAGCGCGAGGCTGACGACCGCGACCCATCTGTCGAAGTCCAAGCTCCAGTTCATCGCCGGATCCCCCGTCTCCGTGCCCCTGCGAAGTTGACAGGGAGCCCAGGGTGACGAGGGTGGGTGACTGGTTGCCAGTCCCGCCGTGAACGTACGGACGAAGTTCATGCGGGCGCCATCTCGGTAACGTTACGTTTCCCGACGTGAGGCGGGGAACCGTGCGGTCGGCCACGCCATCGCCTTCCACCGGCACGACGTCGGCACGCTGGGGGACTGCGAGTGGTGACCCGCGGTCGAGCCGACCATGATCACGGCTTGTCGGCGCTGTCCCCGCCGAAGAGCGGGATCTCCTGCGGACCCTCCAAGCCCCCGGTGCCGCAGCCGCTCCCAGAGCTTCGCCGCCCCAGCGCCGGCCTGCGACGACGTCAGCCCTGTCTCCCGTTCCGGCTCCGGCCGGCTGATTCCGCCCGGATGCGTCCACACCGTTCGCGCGACCTGGCCCGCGCACAACTTCCCCTCGATCACGTGGGCCGCGATCATGCCGATGACCAAGCGGCTCACGCGCCGCACGACCTGCCTATCCGGGCGCTGCCGTACGAGTCCCGTCGCTCCGCGAAATCCAGTCAGTCGGGGGTTGCCGGGTTCGTGGCGGAGTTCGTAAGGGCATCGAGCTGGGCGGCGAGGTGGGGGTGGGCGGGGGTGAGGTGGGGGCGGGTGGCGCTGAGGGGGTGGGTGAGGGCGGCGGGGTCGTCGTGGGCGAGGGCCGCGTGGAGTTGGCTGAGCGGGTTGCGGGCTGCGGTCGGCAGGTCGGTGAGGGCGGTGATCTGGCCGGCGATGCGGCGCAGGTCGGCTGCGTTGCGGCGGGCCCAGGTGGCGGTGGTGCGTTCGGCGGCGCGGCGTTCGCGGGTGGCCTGGACGCGTTGTTCGCCGGTGGTTCCCGCGGGGCCGGGCCGACCCCGCAGGTAGCGGCGTTCGGCGGCCTGGCGGCTGGAGACGCCGAGGGGGTGGGCAAGGTCCGCCCAGCTGGCACCCGCCTGGCGGGCGGTTTCGATCAGGCCGGTTTCCCAACCGGCGAGCTGCTCGCGTACCTGCCGCAGCAGCAGAAGAGAGGCCAGGGCCTGCTCCGGGCCGACGTCATGCGTCTCGGCAGTGCCGGGGGCCTCGCGCCGGGCGGCCTGCAGGGCATCGTCTATGGCTTGAAGCGCTGCCGCGGTGGCGAGGAACGACGCCGGGCTCGGTGCGTCGGCACTGGACGATGCCGGCTGGTCGGTCGGGGTCATGGGCACCTCCCTCATCGGTCATCCTTTGGACGACACCGTGTTTGTCATCCATTGGATGACATGCTACAACGGTATCAGCAAGGCGCATTGGCAGCGACTGCCCGAACCTGCTGGAGGTGTTTTCACGATGTTGATGCGCACTGACCCCTTCCGTGAGCTGGACCGGCTGGCGCAGCAGCTGATGGGCCCGGGTACCTGGTCGCGGCCGTCCCCGATGCCGATGGACGCCTACCGCGAGGGTGACCAGTACGTGGTGGCCTTCGACGTCCCGGGCGTCAGCGCGGACGCGATCGACATCGACGTCGAACGGAACATGCTGACCGTCAAGGCCGAGCGCCGGCCCGTGACGAAGGCCGACGACGTGCAGATGGAGCTGTCGGAACGGCCGCTGGGCGTCTTCTCCCGGCAGATCGTGCTCGCCGACACGCTGGACACCGAGCACATCCAGGCCGACTACGAGGCGGGTGTGCTCACCCTGCGCATCCCGATCGCCGAGCGCGCCAAGCCCCGCAAGATCGCCATCGGTGTCGGTTCCGGCCGCAAGGAGATCTCCGGCTGAGCCGGACAGACGAGGGCTGAACAGCGGCGGAGGACTGGTATCCGATCTCCCCCCGGGCCTGTCCTCCGCACCCCCGTGGACCGAGGAAGGGTGGCGGCCGAGATGACGGTGCTACGGGAAGCGTTCCTCGACCATGTGAAGGAACGCGGTGAGTACGACACCCTGCAGGAAGCCGAACGCGCGGCCCGCGTGGTGCTCGCCCTGCTGGGCGCACACCTGGTCGGCGAGGTACGCGCCCAACTGGCGGCGCGTCTGCCGGAAGGCTTCGCCCTGATCCTGCTCAACCCGCTGCAGAGCGCCGAGCCGCTGCCCCCGGAGCGGTTCGTGCGCGCGACCGCGGCCTGGATCGAAGGGGCTACCGAACAGACCGCGGCCTGGGACGTCAGCGCCGTCCTGTCCACGGTCGCCGACGCCGCCGGCGGCGACCTCCTCAAGGAGATCCTGCTCCAGCTCCCCGCGGGCTACGACCTCCTCTTCGGCCGCCCCCAGCCCACCTGACCACCCACTTCCCGGTGACCGCACACCGGCCACCACGATCCCGGTGACAGAAAGGCAACCACCACCGTGATGTCCGACCGGCGCGCGCCGCTCCAGCACTCCTACGGGATGGCGTACGAGCAGCTGCTGGAAAAGGTCCGCTACGACGGCGCCTACCCCACTCGTGAGAAGGCCGAGGAAGCCGTCCGCCTCGTCCTCGCCGGACTGGGACGCCAGCTGACCGGCGACGAACGCGTCGAACTGGCCGCCCGCCTTCCCTTCGAAGCCGCACGCATCCTCACCGCCCAGATCCCCGACACCCAGCCGCTGGGTGGCTGGGCCTTCGTCAAGGACCTCGCCGCCCGCACCGGCGCCTCCCTGGCCACCACCCGCTGGGACACCGGATCCGTCTTCTCCGCCGTCGCGGCCTGTGCCGGCCCCGACCTCACCACCCGCATCCTGCGCCAGCTCCCCTCCGGCTATGCGCTGCTGTTCGGCCGCGCCGAACTCACCCAAGCGGCATAGGCGGGCCGCGCCTTTCCGGCGCCACAGCATGCCGGTGACCGTGACGCGTGCACGGGCTGCAAAGGCCGCACAGCGCGTCACGGCGCGTCGTGCACTCCGCACCTCTGCCGCTCGCGATGCGGCCCTTGTAGACACAGCACATGTGCGGTGGCTGGCTGGCCCGTTTCCCTGAGCGGCGGCGGGAGGCTCGTCGCAGGCGGGGGCCCCGACGGCGGTCGTGGGATGAAGCCGCCCAGCAGGCCGGGACGACCTGGAAGGCCGTCAGTTGCTTCGCCCGGTCAGTCGCTGGTCAGGCGGGGGTGCCGGGTACGGCTTGGGTCAGCGGGCCGAGGTCTCCGTACACGGCGGCGTGAAGCGCGGCGGCCAGCTCGCGGGCCCGGTGCTCGCTCTCCAGGTCGTACAAGACGAAGTAGACCGGTCCGCATGAGGAGTCGGGGCGAATTTCGCGGGAACGGATCAGGCGGATGACCGCAGCGCGGATGGCGTCGTACACCGTGGTGTCGATGGCGTGCTGCGGGGCGGTGAGCGCGTCTGCCTTGACCGTCCAGCTTTCGGCCTGGCGCTCGACGGCAACCCATACGGCACCCTGCTCCTTGGCTGCCCTGTACGCGACGTTGCAGACGTCCATGCTCGTGACTTCGGGGATCAGATCGGCGGGGCAGGGTGTCGGCAGCGGCTGCATGATGAGCATCGTGCCAGAGTCGTCGGCCGCGGCGGTGCAGGGGCGCGTTCATGTTCGCGTGCCGAAGCGGGGAACCCGGGCGTTTCCTAAGTTGATGCCAGAACGCGGTCAAGCGCTGCCCGGCCTGCGGGCCCCCATGCCGCCTTGCCACCGGGAAGACCCCGCTCCCCGGCCTGGCCCATGAGGATGAGGAAGAGGCTTTTCGCAGCGGCCAGTCCTCGTGCGCGCTGGATCATCGCCTCGTCCGCGTGTGCGTACGCATCGAAGAACCGTGATGCCGCGCCCGCGGGAAGGAGTACCCACGCAGCCGCGAGATCGACCGCCGGATCGCCTGCGCACATGTCACCGAAGTCGATCACTCCCGAGAGTGTCCCGTTCGAGACGACGACGTTCGCCGGGTGAAGATCGCCGTGCAGCCATACCGGCGCACCCTGCCAATCGGGGGCCGCAAGGGCCTCGTTCCAGATGTCTCGGACATTCCGGAGGTCGGCAGCAACGCCTCCGGAGGCGACTTCATCGAGCAATTTTTCGAAACCGTTTGTGAGTGTTTTAAGGGGAACCCCGCGGTCCGGACTGATCGGCGCGTCGGCGGGTGCCTTCACATGGAGCGCCTTGAGGAAGCTCGCCAAAGTGTCGGCCGCGCGGTCGTGGCTGATTGGGGCATGGTCTGCTGGTTCGCCGGGAACCCAGGTTGCGATGGTCCATGGCCGCGGGAAGCGAGCGGACGGTTCACCGATCCGCATGGGGGTCGGGACCGGTAGTGGAAGGCCCGGCGCCAGGGTCGGCAGCCACCGGTGCTCTTTGCGCAGGAGGGTTGGCGCGCGCTCCGTGCGTGGCATGCGCACGGCCAACTCGTCCCCGAGGCGCCACAGTTGGTTGTCCCAACCGCCGGCCACCTCACGCAGGCTCAACCCCGCAAGGTCCGGATGCTGCTCTCTCACCAGGGAGCGCACCAAGCTGTTGTCGATCCCGAAGCTGTTCATGATCTCACTCAACCACGGCGGCACGGACGAGGAGCGAGGCGGTGAAGGTCGGCGTGACGGCCGGCTGCCCGGAGTGCGGGACGTCCTCGCAATCAGGCCTGGCACAAGCAGCGCACCGGGCATCTGGAATCGGTTCGGTGTCGTGCCGGGTGGAACCTGCTCACCCCCGACGTGGTATAGGTCCGTGTGAGGCCCGTACTGTCAGGCCATCGAACGCAACCGGTCCAGTTCGCTGCCGATCGCATCCCGCAGAGCATCGTGCTGCGGGCCGAGCCTGCACCGCTCGTCACTCCATCGGTCACGCGGATACAGCCACACAGGCTTGCCCACCAGCTCGGCCGGCTCCCACTCGAACCGCGGCCAGACGTGGGCATGCAAGAATGGGTCCGTGTTGCCGAGGATCTCCAGGTTGACCCGGCGGAAATCGGGATCCAGTCGCCGACAGGCCCGCTCAACCGCTTCCCCGAGCTGGTCCATGTCGGAGAGAAACGACAGCCGTTTGGCCCTAGGCAGGCCAGAGAGCCGTTGAACACCCGGCTCGTCTGCGAGCAGAACTGAGTACCCGGGCAGGAACTGAACGTCGCCGATCACCGCGAAGCCAGACTCAAGCCGCCGCAGCACAGTGGGATTCTCGCCCCGCAGAGCAGCCCCGATCCGGTCTCTCCGCCAGTCACCGGTCATCGCCCGAGCCTACCTCGCAGGTGATCAAGGCATGCTCTTGGCTCCACCACCCTCCCCACTCACCTCAAGGACCAACCAAGTGAGGGGGTGAGCACCTCCGGTCGTTCTGACAATCGCCATCAGCGGCCCGGAAGACATCGGCGCTGAGGTCGATGACGGACTGTCCTTGAGCCTGTCCTGGCCGCATCGGGCCCCGCCCGGGAGCAGCTCCACGAGCGGCTCGTCAGCGGTGAGCGGGCGGTCCTCTCAGCGGAGGAACTGTACTCCTGCACGCCGTTCTGCTGTCCGTCCACAGCATGTTCGCCTTGGAGGAGGCGTTCCACATCCAGCTCGGCTTCTGCCACGAGAACGCGTTCGAACTCGCGACCGGTCTGGTGAGAGCCGTCCAGGAGGCCGCCTCGGCCACCTGATCTCCGAAGCAGCGGTCTCCCTTCCGGCACCCGCGACCGCCTGCGTTCAGGCCGCGACCAGTTCGGCGAGCCCCCTACGTCGTTCGCTCTGATCGCGCCTTGGGCTGTGGCATGGCCTGCGTGCACCCGACAGCACCGTCGGCAACGGTGACGCAAGCACGGCATCCGTCCGGCCTGCGGGCGCGGCCGGAATTTCACCTACTCGTCATCTCCAGGCCGCCATTGATGCCATGTCGCGCTCCCTGACGGACCGGTTCACTGGAGTGCCCCCCAACCGGACCCGAAAGAGGGACGCATGTTGAGACGCACGCTAAAGTGCGGGTTTGTCACGCTGGTCGCCGTCGGCCTTGCTTCTTCCGTGGGTTCGGCCGCCACGGCATCGGCGGCCAGCAGCCCACTCACGCTCGCCGTGTTCGGCGACTCGCCGTATGGCAAGTCGGCGTACGCGCCTGCGGGCCAGAGCGCCGACACCTCGCAGTTCCAGAAGACCCCGGCGTTCATCCGCACCATCGACAGTGACCCGACGGTCAGCGACGTCGTCCAGGTGGGCGACATCCACTCGGGAAAGGAGTTCTGCACCGAGGACTACGACGCCTCGATCGCGTCCGTGTGGCAGACCTTCACCAAGCCGCTCGTCTACACGCCGGGCGACAACGAGTGGGCCGACTGCCACAAGGCGTCGAGTCTCACCTCGCCTGGTCAGGGCGGTGGCTTCTACGACTCGGCCTCCGGTGCGATCAACTACATCGGCACGAGCGGCCTGTCGGCCAACACGGCGGACTGCGTCAGCTACCACTGCGGCAATCCGCTCGACAACCTCGCCGAAGTCCGGCAGGACTTCTTCGCGCAGCCCGGCCGCACGCTCGGCCGGGGGACACTGAGCGTGGTGTCCCAGGCCACTGCCTACGACCCGGGTCACCCGGGCGACGCGCAGTACGTCGAGAACGTGAGGTGGGCGCAGAACGACATCGTCTTCGTGACCATCAACGTTCCGGGCGGCTCGAACAACGACGCCGACCCCTGGTACAAGGTGCCGACCGCGACTCAGGCGCAGTCCGATGAGCGGACCAACCGGACCGCGGCCGACGTCCGCTGGCTCGATGCCGCCTTCGCCGATGCGCGGGCCAAGCACGCCAAGGCGGTGGTGATCACGGCACAGGCGGACATGTGGGACCTCGACGGCAAGACCAAGGACCACCTGACGAACTACGAGCCGATCATCAACGAGGTCGCCGCGAAGACGACCGAGTTCGGCCGTCCGGTGCTGATGCTCAACGGTGACTCGCACCTGTACCGCTCGGACAACCCGCTGTCCCCGACGGCGACGTGCACCGGCGAGACGGACCCGGCCACCGGCGCCGGCGTGTGCGCCCACGACCCGGGTGACAACGCGTGGAACGAGCACCCGTACTACAACGTTTCGAACTTCCACCGGCTCGTCGTGCATGGCAGCACCACCCCGCTTGAATGGCTGAAACTGACCGCAGATCCGAACGCCAACTACGCCGTCACCGACACGACCTACGGCCCGTTCAGCTGGCAACGGATGCCGCAGCCACAGCTGTAAACCCGCTGAGCGCACACGACCGGCCACGGTGTCCCCTGTGGGCGGCCGGCCGGTCGCGTGCCGCCGGCAGTCGGCGGACTGGGCCGGTCACCGGGACCCGGCGGGCGCAGCACCTGCTGGGCGGCGCCAGGTGGGACGCTGATGCAGTCCGGGACGATGTCCGCCCCGCGTCGGACCGGCAGGAACCGCCTGGGCGTCTGGTTGAAGAACCGCAGGGTCCGCAACTACAGGCTCGTCGCGGCGCGACCACCCTCACGCCGGGGTCATCCTGAGCATGCCTGGCATCGGCCCCGTTCCAGGCGCCGAGTTCATAGCGCACACCGGCGGCGGCATGAGCGTATTCGGCACCGCCGACCGCCTCGCCGGTGTCGCTGGTCTGGCGCCGGTCCAGAAGGACTCGGGAGGGACTCCTACGCGACGGTCGCCCCTTCGTGAGCAGCCCGCCACTCCGCGCTGACCGCCTCGGCTGAGGCTACAGCCCGTCACGAGGCAGGCGCTGACAACCACATTGGGAATCAGAAGCAGTCCGCGGGCATGTCCAGGGTGGTGCGGTCGAGGCTTTCCAGCAGCGCGAACTGCGCCTCCGTCCTGGGCAGTTCGTATCGGAAGAAGTACTGACCCGCCCGGCGCTTGCCCTCGTAGAAGGCGCCGCTGCGTCCGGCGGCGGCCAGCATCTGCTCCAGCCACATCCAGGCAACCACGACGTGTCCCACGGCCTCCAGATAGACCGAGGCGTTGGCGAGGGCTGTCTCGGCGTCCCCGGCCTCCCACAGGTGCTGCGTCACGGCGGCGACGCGGGTGACGGAGGCGTCCAGCTGCCGTCCGAAGCCGGCGACCTGGCCGTCCGCGGCCGCCGCGCGGGCGGTCGTCATGGAGACGGTCTCGATGAGCAGGCGGAGCCCCGCGCCGCCGTCCATGACGACCTTTCGGCCCAGCAGGTCGAGGCCGTGGACGCCGTGCGTCCCCTCGTGGATGGGGTTGAGGCGGTTGTCCCGGTAGAACTGCTCGACGTTGTACTCGCGGGTGTAGCCGTAGCCGCCGTGGACCTGGATGGCAAGGTTGTTGGCCTCCAGGCACCACTGGGAGGGCCAGCTCTTGGCGATCGGGGTGAGCATGTCCAGCAGAAGCCCGGCCCTGGCCCGCTCGTCGGCCGTCGGGGCGGTGCGCTCGTCGTCCAGCAGCCGCCCGCAGTACAGGATGAGAGCCAGCGCGCCTTCGACGTACGACTTCTGGGCGAGGAGCATGCGCCGGACATCGGGATGCCCGACGATCGGGATCTGGGGGGCGGTGGCGTCCCTGGCCATGAGCGGGCGCCCCTGCGGCCGGGTGCGCGCGTAGTCCAGGGCATGCAGGTAGCCGGTGTAACCGAGCGCTGTGGCGCCGAGTCCGACACCGATGCGGGCCTCGTTCATCATGTGGAACATGTAGGACAGTCCGCGGTGGGGCTCCCCGACCAGGAAGCCGACGGCACCGGGGGCCCCGCCGGGCCGGAAGGCGCCCTCACCGAAGTTCAGCAGCGTGTTGGTCGTCCCTCGATACCCCATCTTGTGATTGAGGCCGGCCAGGGCGACGTCGTTGCGCTCGCCGAGCGTCCCGTCTGCCCCCACCAGGACCTTGGGGACGATGAAGAGCGAGAGTCCCTTCACCCCGGGCGGGCCGCCCGGGATCCTGGCCAGGACCAGGTGGATGATGTTCTCCGTCAGTTCGTGGTCGCCACCCGAGATCCACATCTTGTTACCGAACAGGCGGTAGGTGCCGTCGTCGGCCTGTTCGGCGCGGGTGCGCACATCAGCCAGCGAGGAGCCCGCCTGTGGCTCCGACAGGCACATGGTCCCGGAGAAGCGGCCCTCGACCATCGGGCGGACATAGGTGTCGATCTGCCCGGGGGTGCCGTGGGCCAGCAGCAGGTTTGCGTTGCCGATGGTGAGGAAGGGGTAGGCGGCCGTTCCCACGTTGGCTGCCTGGAACCAGGCGAAGCAGGCGTTGGCCACCACGCTGGGCAACTGCATCCCTCCCACCTCGTGGTCCATGCCGCCGCCGATCAGCCCGGCCCCGGCGAAGACCTTCAGGGCCTCCTCGACTTCGGGGATGATGTGCACCCGCTCGCCGTCGAAACGCGGCTCCTGGGTGTCGTTCTTCTTGTTGTGCGGGGCGAAGTGCCGGGCAGCGATCGTCTCGCTGAGGTCCAGTACCGCGTCGAAGGTTTCGCGCGAGTGGTCGGCGAAGCGGGGGCGCGCGGTCAGGGATTCAACGTCGAGCCACTCGTGCAGCAGGAAGTCGAGGTCTCGGCGGGAGAGCAGGAGGGAGGCCATGGTCCTCTTCTTCTCGGGTTCGGATTGCTTGTGCCAGGGGGAGGGGAGCTGTCGCCGGCCGGTCAGACCGTGGTGCCGAGGCCGCCGTCGACGGGGATGACGGCGCCGGTGACGTATGCGCCCGCACGGCTGGCCAGATAGACGGCGACGCCCGCCATGTCGTCCGGCCGCCCGATCCGGCGCAGCGGAGCCGCCTCCGCGATCGCCTCGCCCATGGCGTCCAGGGTCGCGGCCATCATCTTCGACTCGAAGGGGCCGGGCGCGATGGCGTTCACCGTGATGCCCTGTGGCCCGAGCTCCTTGGCCAGCACGCGGGTCAGGTGGTGCAGGCCCGCCTTGCTGGCCGCGTAGGAGTAGGCCGAGACCGGGCTGACGTGCAGGCCGTCGATGGATCCGACGTTGATGATCCGCGCAGGGTCCTCCGTCGACCCGCCGGCGCGCAGCTTCGGCAGGAGGGCTTGGGTGAGGAGGAAAGGGCTGCGCAGGTTGAGGTCCATCACCTTGTCCCAGCCGCTGACCGGGAACTCGTCCAGGGGCGCCCCCCAGGTGGCGCCGGCGTTGTTCACCAGAATGTGCAGCCCCTCCTCCCGCTCGCCGATGTCTTCGGCGAGTCGGTGGCACTCCTCCTCGCGCGACAGGTCGGCGGGCAGAGCGACCGCCTGGCCGGGACCGGAAAGCCCGCGCACGGCCTCCTCGCAGGCTTCCGCCTTACGGGAGCTGATGTAGACCTTGGCTCCCGCTTCGACCAGGCCCCGGGCGATCATCAGGCCGATGCCGCGGGAACCGCCGGTCACGAGGGCGGTCTTGCCGGAGAGGGAGAACAGTGAGGTCACGGTGGCTCCTAAGGGGCAGGGGCGGCACGGGCAGGCTGTTCCCGCCCAGACTGCATACTAAGCAGTCGCTTAGCTGATTTCCAAGCCTTGCGCCCACGGAACCCCTTCCGCGCCTCCTGCGCCTCGACCGGTGGAGTGGACCGGCAGCGGATCCCTCAGGGGCGTCGGCCTCGCCCGACGCCCGAGGCGACCAGCACGACTCCCTCAGCGGCGGCAACGCGGTCCTTGGAGATCTCCTGGTACTCGGGAGAGCGGGCCCACGCATCAACAGCAACCCGACCCTTGAAGGGCATAATGACGATCTTGTCGTGATCCCATCGCCCCTCCACGACGTCGACCTGCTCGTCCGCCGCCAGCAGGCGGCCGTCGTGACGGATGAGCACCTCCGTGAAGCGCGAGACGTATCGCTGATAGCACTCACGGCCATGGACAGCTGTCTGCGCGACGGCGTAAACCGGCATGCCGGCCCCTTTCGCATTGGCGAGTTGTCTACCGGCGACTATGGCCGCACGTCCGAGGTGCCGGTCAAGGCGCCCCGGTCTGCCCGTCGTTCATCTCGAGATGTGCAGGTGATCGTGTTGCCGGTGAACGCGCCGAGCGCGTCCAGGACGAAGGTGTCGGGTACAAGCGAACTGCGAACGTGCGCCACCTCGTGCGGATGAAAGTGCACCGTTTTCGGTGCGGTGATGAGGTGAAGGCCGCGAGTGTGCTGCTGTCGGTTGGGGCTGGCAGGGAGGCGGCTGACGGGGGTCTTGGATCCGCATCGGTGGCTGGAGTTGAGGCGGTTCCGTTCGCTGTACGACTCCGGCGCGATGAGCCTGCGGGAGATCGCGAAGGAGCAGAGCGCGGACCGGTAGATGTGACCCGTGACCGCTCTGTCGTAGGGGGCAGTCGGGAGCATAAGCGAAGCCGTATCGAACCGAGTCGGCAAGCTCGCTCGTTTACGGCCGAGTAGTTGACAGGGCATTCAGGTCCACGGCGGAGGGGCAGGGTGGTATCGCCGACGGCCTTGACGTCGCGCGCGGGCCGCGCGGATCGGCTTCTTGTGGCTGGGGTCCAGAAAGAGCGCCGGCATCCAGGGTTGGCGCAGGGCCGCAGTCTGCCGAGCATCGTCTCCTGGGGCGGACCCCAGGCCACCACCGCTCCACCGCCGGGTGGGAGCCGGTTGAAGAACAGTGCTGCGCCGCATGCGCCCTGTTGATCACGGGGCGCACACCAGCGTCGGCCACGCCTCAGGCGTGATCACGCAGATCGATGCTGCCGGTCAGGGCAGGGCGCGGTGGGTCCACTCAGCTGAGGAAGACCGGAAGGCTGCGGTGGCCGTTGGAGATGAAGGACTGCATCGGTTCCACTTCCGTCTCCCTGACGGCCAGTGCGAGCCGGGGGAAGCGGTTGAACAAGGCGGGCAGCGCCACTTCCGCCTCGAGACGGGCCAGTGGAGCCCCCAGGCAGAAGTGCACACCGTAGCCGAAGGCCAGGTGCTCCTTGTCTGGGCGGGTTATGTCGAAGTCCCCTGCGGTGGGTCCGTACTTGTCCGGATCCTGGCCGGCTGCCGCGTACGAGTTGAGGATGGGATCGCCCTGGCGAATCGTGACGCCTTCGATCGTGATGTCCTCCACCGCGTACCTCAACGGCAGGTGAGCCACGGGTGCCCGGACCCGAAGGCTTTCCTCGATCACGTCGTGCCAGCCCACTTGGCCGGATTGAACCAGGGCGCACTGCTCGGGAGCGGTGAGAAGAGCGAAGATCGCGTTGTCCAGAAGGTTCACGGTCGTCTCGTGACCGGCGGCGATGATGAGCAGCAGAGTATCGATCAGCTCGGTGTCGGTGAGCGTGTCGTTGTCTTCCTTGGTCGCAAGAAGCAGACTCGTCATGTCGTCACCCGGCCGACGCCTGCGATAGCTGACGAGGTCGTGCAGGAGTTCGTACGTCCGCTGGTAGTTGGCGGCGGCGTCCTCAGCGCCGAGCGATGTGTTGAAGATGTTGTCGATGCAACGGCGGATGCCTTCGGCCATGTACCCGCCGGGGACTCCCATGAGGTCGGTGATCACCCCCGCCGGGATGGGGTAGGCGTAGCGCTGACGCACATCCACGACCTCGTCGGGGGAGTCGGCCAGGTCGTCCAGTGCCCTCTGCACGATCGTCTCGATCCGCGGCCGCATCGCCGCTGTGCGCCGTGCCGTAAAAGCCGGCGAGACCAGGCGGCGCAGCCGCCGATGCTCCGCGCCGTAGGCGGTGAACATGTTCCGCACGGACACCCAGGCGTACAGGGGCCACTCGGCTGTGATGGCGCCGGACATGAACTGCGGCCAGTGCTGGTGTGTGTCTTTGGAGACCCTCGGGTCGGTCAGTAAGCGCTGCAGCACGTCGTGCCGGTTGACAGACCAGGCTTCGATGTTGCCCGGGAGGACAACCTTGGTCACTGGTCCACGAGCGCGCAGCTGTGCGCCTTCCTCCTGCAGTGACCTGCCCTCGGGATCCAGCATCAGCGGGCACTTGTCCATGTAAATCACGCGAGCCTTTCGGTCGGTATGTCGGTGCCGGGGACGGCGGACCTTTGGGGAGGGGCGTCAGGCGGGACGTGCACGTTGCGGGGTCGAGGTGCCGATATGGACGGTTGTGGCCGGGATCAGTGCTTCTTCAGTGTCTGACGGTTGACCAGGTGACCAGGTGACCAGGGCGTAACGACATCTGCCGAACTCTTCGGGACGCCGACGGCGGATGTCGCCCCCATGCTCAGGTAACGAGGCTAGCGGCCTTGGTCGGAGATTTGTTGTTGTCTGGGCGTGACTCCTCCTGGACCAAAGATCCCGCCGTTGTCGGTAGCCGATACCCAGCGGGCCGTGCTTGTTTCCCCCCGCGGGCCAGCACGATCCACCACTTCATCACCTGACGCCAGACGAGGCGTCGGATGGCCTGCAGAGTGGTTCTCGCACTGAGCACCACTACGGTCCATGCGGACGATCGGTTGGACGGACCGTGGCGTGGCCCTGCGCTTCCTCTAGAGTCGGCTGTATGACGGAGGCACCAGCCCCGGACCGCGGCGCACGGTCCCGTGACGCGATTCTCGACACCGCTGGCGAACTGATGTCGCGGTATGGCTATGCCGCCACGTCCATCTCGATGATCTCCGCCGCGTGCGGTCTGCCGACCAGCTCGCTCTACTGGCACTTCGGCAGCAAGGACGGGATCTACGTCGCGGTACTGCGGCGCGCCAGGACCGCCCTGCTGTTGGCGCTGCCACCGGCCGAGATGCCGGGCGCTGACGTCGCCCAGCGCCTGGACGCCTTCCTCGCGGAGGTCAAGGACGCGTTCGAGCGTCACCCGCACGGTCTGAGGCTGCTGCTGGGGCTGGGCATGGTGCAGCAGGATGCCAGTACGGCGGCCGTGGCCGAGGTGCGTCACTACCGCGACGCGCTGCTGGCCTGGGCTCGTAAAGCGGTGAGCGCCGTCTTGGGACTGCATGAAGGTTCGCAGGTGGCGGACGAGTTGGCGCGCTTCACGCTGAGGATGGCGAGCGGAACCGCCGTCGCCCGCTGGTTCGAGCCGGGTGCCGTCCTGGACACCGGGCCGCTGCGTGTGGCATTGCTGGCACTGGCGGCGCACCACGGCGTGCCGTTGCGCGGCGCGCTGGGCGAGGACGCCCCGCGGCACGGCGCCACCGAACGGGAGTGACGCGCGGAAGGTGCCGGTCGGGCACTGCTCGGGGGGTCTTGAGCGTGTTCGACGCTTTCCTTAATTCCGGACAGCTCGCGGTGATACGGGGCGCGGGCGAAGTCGACGACCGCAGCCAAGCGCTCTCACGGACGCTGCACCAGGGCGTGCGGGCCCCGGTGCAGCGTCCGGCGCCCGACTAGCGCAGGTCCGACGTCGATGTCATCGAGCGGCTCGCCGGGACCTGGGTGGGAGAAGACTGCCAGAAAGCGCAGTGATGGTCGGTCGCGAACCCGGTGGAGGGGCCGATCCGGTCCGGCGCCAGCACCTGGACGCGGTCCCCGTCGGCCGTGTAGCGCGGCCATGGGGGAGTGCCGGGCCCGTTGGGGTCGCCGGTGGCCGCGAACCGGGCCCAATAGGTGGTCATGGTGGTGGACAGCCGCCGTTGGGCCGGCGTGAAGGGGGACAGCTGCTCCATGGGGAAGAGATAGGCCAGTTCGGAGGCGTGGAAGGCGCCCTGGGGCGTGTGCGGTGCCGGGATGAACGGGGGAGCCTTGGGGTCGTTGAATTCGTAGGCGTACACGGGTGTCCGGGTGCTGTACAGCCGGCTGTCGGCCCGCGCCGGACAGGCGAACCGCTGGTCGGTGCCGGCGGCGGAGTAGGCCAGGTTGGGCGAGGGATGCGCCGAGGCCGGATAGGTGTCGAGGACTGCGGCTGCACGGTCGCCGTGCTGGAGCCTGATCAGGGCGGCGTAGGAGTCGGAGGTCAGCGGACCACCGCCGAGCAGATCCACGAGCAGTGCGGTGAAGTAGCGATATTCGTCATGAGTGTTGCCGCTCAGCGTGGGGACCGCGTGCACGCGCCCGTCGGCCCATGCCGCGCGCGGAGAGCGCGGCAGGATGCGCGGCCCGGTGTTCGGACTCCACAGGGACGCCGCCCCGGTCCCGGCGCCGCGGATGAGCTGGGTGGTTGGCACGGCGCGCAGACAGGTTGCCGCGGTCGTCGGATCGGCGCAGCCGACCGAGGCGGCGAAGTCGCCGCCCTTGCGCTCGGCCGCGTCGAGCGTGAGCGGGGTCAGACCGCCGTCCGAGGCGCAGCTGCCGCTCTGCTGGATGGCCCGCTGGAACAGGCCCTTGGCAGTCGGCGACGCGATCTGCAGGCAGGTGTCCGCCGATCCGGCGGACTGCCCGGCGAGCGTCACCCGGTTCCGGTCGCCGCCGAAGGCTCCGATGTTGCGCCGTACCCAGCGCAGGGCGGCCTGTTGGTCCATCAGGCCGTAGTCGCCGGAGGCGCGGTCTGCGCTCTCGGCCGACAGGGCGGTGTGGGCGAGAAACCCAAGTGCGCCGAGGCGGTAGTTGACGGTCACCACCACCACGCCGCGCTCGGCCAGCGCCGATCCGTCGTAGTCGCTGCCCGCGCCGTAGGCGTTGCTGCCGCCGTGCAGCCACACCAGTACCGGGCGTGGCCGGCCGCCGGTGCGGGTGGGCGTCCACACATTGAGGTACAGGCAGTCTTCGGTGGTGCTGCCGATGCGGTTGGACTCGCCCGGCAGGACGGGGCCGCCGCCGGGCAGCAGCGTCAGCGGTAGTTGGGGGCAGGGGTGGGCCGGTGCGGTGGCGTCGCGTACGCCGGACCACCGTGCGGCAGGCCGAGGCGGACGCCATCGCAGTGTTCCGGTCGGCGGTGCGGCGAATGGGATGCCCTGGAAGACCCATCCGCCGCCGCGGTCGGCTGCGCCGCGCACCCAGCCGTGGTCGGTGCGCACGAGCAGGGAGTCGTGGGCGGCGGCGGCTCGGACCGTGCTCGGGGGAATGGTGAGGGACAGCAGGAGGGCCGCTACGGCGGTCATGGCGCGGGCCGAGATGCGGCGCAGGCTCGATGATCTCATCGTGTCGCTCCTGGTGCGGGTACGTAGGCGGGGTTATGGAATGTGTTCGTAGGCGCCGATGTCGCAGCCGGCGCCCTGAGGGCGGGCGACGCCGCGCTGATCGGTGGCCGGGCAGCCGTCGGCCGCGTCGAGAGCGGGGCTGCCCGGCAGCAGCGCGGCGGTGTCGGTGGGGCCGCCGTTGTCCGTGAGCGGCCCGATCAGCGCAGCACGGCTCGGCAGGTCGCCGATGGCGGTGAGTCGGCAACTGCCGTCACCGTCGATGTTGTGGCCTTGCGATGCGATCGTGGCGAACGCCTTCTCGCAGTCCGCGGCCGCTCCGTCGACGGTGTTGCCGGCGACAACGGAGTTGCGCAGGGTCAGACGGCCCAAGGGGAGATCGACGATGTCGGGGATGGGCCTGGGCAGGCTGTCGAGGTAGGCGGGGGCGATGTTGATTCCGCCCCCGCCGTCGCTGGAACGGTTGGCAGTGATGGTCGAGTTGCGGATCTCCACGACTTCAAGACCGCGGATGTCGATGCCTCCGCCGCGACCGCCGAGGCTGCCGGGGCGGTCGCCGGGGTCCGTCACGCGGTTGTCGGCGATTGTCGAGTTCGTAACGGTGCCGCCGTCGTCGAATCGGATGCCCCCGGCCTCGCCTGCGGCGTTCGCGCTCACGGTGCTGTCGATGAGATCCAGGTGGGAGCCGGGGGTGTTGAAGACGCCACCGCCGTAGCCGGCGGAGTTCCCGGTCACGGCGACCCGTCGCAGCGTCAGATGGTTTCCGTTGGCGATGGCGCCACCACCGGTGTCGGTGAAGGGCAGTTCGCGCTGCCTGGCCTCACCGCCGGTGAGTGTCACATCCGAGATGAGGGTATCCGCCCGCACGCGGAAGACCCGGTCAAGGCGGTTTGCGTCGACGACGGTGGTCCGCGCGCCGACACCTCTGATCGTGGTGGGAGCCTCGATGTTCAGATCGCCTGTGGTGGGGTCGGGATGGGACCCGATGATCAGCCGGGGGTCGGGCGGGATCGTCAGCCGGTAGCGGCCGGGAGGCAGGACGATCTCACTGCCCGGCCGGGCATTGGCGGCCATCACCGCGGCGCGCAGGGTGCACGCGCCCGACACCGTGCGGCACCGGCCGTCCGTTGGGTCGGCGTCGACTGCATCAGTCGTGGTGTCCACGGTGAACTCCGTCGGTGCGGTGGCCACGGGTGTGGCGGCACCGGCGGCGGGGGCTGCGAGGTTCGCCACTGTGGCGAGGACGATGGCGGCCAGTGCCGCCGGGGTGGCTCGAAACCGCATGCGATGGACTCCTCTCGGCGATGCATCCGGGGATGCGAGGACTCGGCTGCTGCGAAGACGTCGTGCGAGTGCGGGATGAGCGGCTCGTGCGAGGCACGCGGTCGGCGCGCGGCGACGGGCGGGGTGGCGCTGGAGCGACTGAGCGGATGGAGCACCGCAGAAAAAGGGAGGGGCGCACGGCATCTCGACGGGCTCGCGTGAACCTCCCAGGCTCTGGAAGGAGCGTTCCATTCAGAGAGGCCGGTGTCTACGGCCGACGGAGAAGATGACCGAATGGAAACGCTGCCCTGGGACGAAGTCGCTTGCCTGCCCCGGACGTTGGCCTCAGAGAAGTCGGCACGCCGTACGCGACGACCTGTAGGCTGACGCGCCCATCGACGCGCCGATGGTCCAGGAACGCCGCGAGTGGACCGGGGCGGCCTGACTGTCGCCCGACACGCTGCATGAGCACGACGACGTCACTGCCGTTGAGCCCGCTCGCGGAGTCTGTGCCGGCGCCGGCGGGTCGGCGGCGTGTGAACCTGCCGCCTCGCACGTGTACCCACGGGGAGAAGCTGGGCTCGATCATCATGGGATGACCGGCGTACGGGTAGACACGCCAAGGGATCGTCCGGACTCTTGCGTGATTGGGATCGGAGGTGCCCTTGACGCCTGAGGTAACTAGGCGCGGTCCTCGTCGATCAGACCATGATCGCCGATGCCGCCCGCCTGCTGCAGAACGTTCCGTGTGGCCGAGCCTTCGCAGGCTACTTGGTGGACGCGGGATGTGACCCGGTGCTGGCCGCGCCGTTGGAGGCCCGCGTCCTTGCCCCTCAGTTGATGAAGGCCGAGCGCCCGGCCGATCTCTCGGCTCTCTGCGACGCGTTGTTGTACGACAAGCTGTATGTGCTCCGGTGCGGGACACCACCGGACGCCGAGGGCCTGGAACTGCGTGTGGCGTTCCGCAAGCTGCAGTGGGACTCCGCCGTCGCGCGGACCCTCGGCGATCTGCACCGGAACCGGAAACGGTTCTCGGCAGCGCTGAACGAACTCCGGACGCCGGACGGCGCCGCCCTCGCCGTGCTGGGGACCTCGATCGATCTGTTACCCGATGTGGTCAAGGCCGCTGCGAATCCACTCGATCTGGCGGGGCGGCTTGCCCGGGACCATGCCCGGGAAGAGCCACCGAGGCCCCGGGCGGACGCGCGCTCTGGTGTGCCGCCCGGTGCCGCCGCCTGGGTGCCGGTCTGGTGTCGGCTGCACTGCTGTGACACGCTGGGGGGAGAACCAGCCTGGTCTGGTGAGGGACCCCGCGCTACCGTGCGGTCACCCACAAGGGTGGCTGGTGGAAGGTGCGGGTGGTCTCGCTCGGCTGTGAGCGGCACGCATGTCGCGCGCTTGACGACCTTCTCCCCGTAGGGGAGCCGACCGATGGCCTTCGATCCCGGACGGTGGTTTCTCACCATGACGGATTTCAGAGTACATGTCAGCAAATTCCCGGGCCGTTGCGTAGTCACGCTGGTTGGCGAGCTGGACTTCGATACTTGTCCGCAGGTCACCCAGGCCACGGATGTGATGATCATGCGCGGTCGGACGGTCAGCCTGGACCTTGCGGGTGTGTCGTTCATGGACGCCAGCGGCCTGGGGCTGCTGCAGTGCTTGCGCCGACGCGCCGGTGCGGAGGACGGCGTGCTGGAGCTGTGTGGCCTGCAGGCCCAGCCGCAGCGTGTACTGGACCTCACCGGCACCCGTACCCACTTCCGCATCGTCACCGCCCCGGGCGCGGCAGCCCGGTTGGCGGCGTATCCCGCCGCGATGTGACGGTTCAGGCGTCCGGTCGCAGGCCGGCCCCCGACACGGGAAGGTTCGGGTCCGGGCTGCGGCCACCTGGGCGTCGCACCGGCCCCCCTCCACACCGAGCCCGGCGAGCAGTGCGATGCTGTCCCGGTTCGGCTTGGTGAATGAGTACTCGCCGTTGCTGCTGACTGCCGTCACTATCCCGCTCATCCTCGGAGCCCCTCCCCGGCGACGGTGATCAGTCACGGCCCTGACCCTCGGGCCTCTGTGCGCAGCAGCCACGGTCAATCAACTGCGTGAGCTGCTTACCACGATCGCCCTTCAGCCGGGCCGGCGCCTGATCCTGGACTTGGCCGGCATGGAGTTCTGTGACTCCAGCGGCATCACAGCCCTGATCGCAGCCCGCAAACCACGCCCACGCCGTCCAGGCGGACATCGCGCTCGCGGCGGTCCCTCCCCACACACTGCGCGTGCTGCGCATCGTCGGCCTCACCAGATCTTTGCTCTCCATCCCGACAGCCACTCTGCCACCCGGTCCTGACTCCGGTGACGTTCTGACCTAGGACCTGCCGGGGGCAAGGGGATGTGCGGCAGGGACAGACTGCATGTCAAGGACCGCATGCATCGCACCGCGGTCACCTCCGGCCGCCATGGAAGCCGGCCCTGCGTGAGCGGGGTTGTCGTGCCGTCGAACGGACGAGCACAGCTCGCTGGCCTCCCGTTCAGCCGATTGCGACCGCCGACGACAAAGCCAGGAATGCAAGAAGCGCACGGTTGCCCGCCGCGGTAAGTCGAAGGCCTTGCCGGATCTTTTCCGCGAAGGCCCTCGCCGAGTACAAGGTGTCAGTGCTTGACGGCGTCCTTGGCCTTTTCCTTGGCTTCACGGGCGGCGCCCGTGCTCTTCTGCGCCTGTCCCTCGGCGGCCATCGGGTCATTGCCGATGGCGCTTCCCAGGGCATCCCTGGCCTTGCCTTCGGCCTGCCCGGTCTTCGCCTGGGCCTCCTCGCCGGCAGTCATGGCACAGGGCTCATAACCTGTGGTGCCGCTGTCGCGGTAACCCGCTCGTGCCTCGTCCTGTCCTCCTCCATAACAAGGCGCCGCCCGGGCATGCAGGCGGATAAGCAGGGCAAGCGGGGGCCAGGAGGTTGATAACTATGGTTCCCCTGCTTCTTGTTCTGCTTCTCGCGGTGATCCTCTTCGGCGCCGGCTTCGCCGTCAAGATCCTGTGGTGGGTGGCCTTGGCGGTCCTGGTGCTGTGGCTGCTCGGGTTCGTCATGCGATCCACCACCGCCGGCGGTGGCCGCGGCCGCTGGTACCGATGGTGACCTGACCCGCACCACCCTCTCGCGGGGCCCGGCTGTCACGGCGGCCGGGCCCTACTCGTACGCCCGAGGAGCAAGAGTACGAACCACACTGGATCGGCCGAAGGGGTATCAAAACGGTACCAGGGTAGGTGTGTGCAGTCGGGGGCGGGACGGTCATACGTGACGGAACCAGGCAACCTCCCACCGCCTCCCGACCTCGACCCCGACGAGAGCCGCCTGCCCCGGGCTGGCTGGGCAGGGGCGGCTGGAACCAGGCCCAAACGTCCTTGCCGCGGGGACAGCGGTAGGCGCCGGCGGCGGCGAGGCCCGCGGCGGGGCTCAGCGAGGGGGACGCCGTAGCGGGCCGGACGCAGCGGCATCACAGCGTCGACGGGGGCCTTGTGGCGCCATGCTCGGCCGAAGCGCGAGCGGAGGCTGATCTGGTAGACGCTTGGCTCTCGTACGCGGGACGCAGGGCGCGCCCCGCGACGCTGCCGCTCTCGCCGCCCACGTATACAAACGGGACGGCATCACCGGCGCGGGCGGGCAGCCCTTCGGGGGCGAGGATTTGGAGCCGTTCGTCGCCTCCTTCCAGGAGCGCAAATTCGGTGGCGCTGAACCGCCCCCCGATCAGACCGCGAACGACGCCGCGAGGAACGGGCCGGACGGGGCCCCGCGAGTCGAGGTGATCCTCAACCGCTGAGGTCTGGCGCATGGGTGCGAGCCACCGAGGAGAAACGCGTTCTTTAGCCGACATCCTCAGCGAACTCGCCGGAGCCCCGGGCCACACCCTCATCGAGGTCTACGCCGTCAGCGCCGCCCACGCCGCCGGACCCGCCCGCCGCGAGTTCTTCAACGCCCTGGTGATCGAAGAGGCCGAGATCATCACCTTCGGCCACTTCGACGCCTGACAGACCCGCACCGCCCCTCACCAGTCCCGGAGGGCACCGGGACGCCCGAACGAAGGAACACCACCGACGCGGGCTCCGGTGTGGCGCAGGATCTGCGCGCACACATGGGTGTCGATGATCTGCGGCACCCCGGTCAGGACGATCGGGGCATCGGCCAGAAGCGTTGCCGCGTACAGATGCAGAGCGATGATTTTGCTGCCCTGCACGGAGATCCGGCCGGACAGCGGGCGGCCACCGGTGACACGGACCAGGGCAGCATCCACAGCAGCGCGGCGGGTGGAGGTGGCGGTCACGGCCCTCACCTGATCCGACACCAGCGGGCAGGAAGCCGCCGATGTGGTCGTGGGGGTAGATGACGGTGGCGGGCCCGATCGGGTTCCGGGCGCCAGGACCGTCCCGGCCGGCAGCGCCACCTCGTCGCCGACGACGACGCCGAACTTCCTCTGCCCGGTGGTGATGCGCTGCCCGTCGAGGTTGACGGTGATCTCTTCGATCGCCGGTTCGGCGACCGGTCCGCGGTCGCACCGCAGTGCGGTGGTGGAGCAGAATGCGCCGATATCGACGCGGCGCCCGATCACCGAGTCGCCGATGAAGCCGGGGTGCTTCATGAAGACGTGCCCGGCGATCAGGCTGCGGTGATCTCCGCGCCGAAGCCGATCCGGCAGCCCGCCCATCTTGCCGGGACGATCCCGGATGGCAAGGCCGCGGGGCTCACGCTCGCCGTGACCGCGGTGGTCGGTCTCGCATGGCGTGTGTCCGCTAAACCCGGTAACCCAGTGGCCGGGAGCGCCTGTACGGGTGCCCCCGGCCGCCGCCGGTCAGAGGTATTCGTTCAGGCGGCCGGGCGCAGGTCGCTCTTGCGGGGGACCGCGCCGGTGGCGTGTTGAGGGCCTGGCGCGCGTCGACACCCCCGATGCGAGGCCGCGTCGAGACGGAGCATGCTTTGAAGGCCTCAGGGGCGAGCTTCGCCCCGTCCATACGTGCCGCGTGCTGTGGGGAGATGTGCGGTGCTTTCGTGTGCTATGCCCAGAACACTGCGTTATCAGTGGTATGGAGAGTATTGTCAAATTACATGACAGATCCCCGGACCAATTCCGCGGCCGGTTCGCCCCTGGCGTTCGGCGCGGACCTTCATCTGGAGCTGCGCGGACCCGGGCTGCGCGCAGGGCTCACGGACGCCTTGAGGGAGGCCGTGCGCACGGGGCGTCTGGCGCCCGGCAGTCGGCTGCCGGCCTCACGCTCACTCGCCGCGGATCTCGACGTCTCGCGTAACACCGTGGTCGAGTCCTACGCCGAGCTGGTCGCCGAGGGCTGGCTCACCGCCCAGCAGGGCTCCGGGACCCGGGTGGCCACCCGGGTCGAGCCGCACAGGTCCACGCCCGACGCTCCTCGCGCGAGGCCCGACGAGCACCGTCCCAGGTATGGCCTGTGGACCGGTGCACCGGACCTGGCGACCTTTCCGCGCACACAGTGGCTCACTGCGGCCCGCCGGGCTCTGACCGCCGCGCCACACGACGCCTTCGGCTACGGCGACGCCCGCGGCCGGATGGAGCTGCGCACCGCACTCGCGGACTACCTGGCGCGGGCCCGCGGGGTGTACGCCGAGCCGGAGCGGATCGTCATCGGTTCCGGTTTCTACCACGGTCTGGCGCTGATGGCGCAGGCGCTCAGGGTGCGGCGGGTGCGAGGGGTGGCAATCGAGGCCTACGGGCTCGACCTGTATCGCGACCTGCTGGCGAACGCCGGTTTGCACACCCCGCCCCTCTACGTCGACGACCATGGGGCACGCATAGACGACCTCGCGCGACTGCCTGAAGTGGGGGCAGTGCTGATGACCCCGGCGCACCAGTACCCGACGGGGGTCGCGCTCCGCCCGGACCGGCGCACGGCTGCCGTCGAGTGGGCACGTGCCACTGGCGGCTTGATCCTGGAGGACGACTATGACGGGGAGTTCCGATACGACCGTCAGCCGGTGGGGGCCCTGCAAGGCCTCGATCCGGAGCGGGTGGTGTACTTCGGTTCCGTGAGCAAGTCCCTGGCGCCGGGGGTACGGCTTGGATGGATGGTGCTGCCGGAGGAACTCATCCCGGAGATCGTGGCGGCCAAAGGGCCCGGCGACTACATGACGAGCGCCCTGGAGCAGATGACGCTGGCGGAATTCATCGCCTCGGGTGCGTACGACCGTCATGTGCGCTCGATGCGGCTGCGCTACCGGCGTCGCCGCGATCAGCTGGTCGAGGTGCTGCGCCAGAGGGCTCCTGGCATTGGTGTGAACGGGATGGCTGCGGGACTGCAGACGGTCCTCGAACTCCCGCGTGGCACCGAGAGCTCGGTGGCCCAGGCCGCGGCCCGGCAAGGTCTGGCGATCAGGGGGTTGACGCAGTTCCGCTGCGAAGTGGCGGACTGCGGATGGCAGTTGCCCGAACGGGACGCCCTGGTGTTCAACTACGCGGCGCCCTCGGACAGCGCGTGGGCAGGCGCACTGGACGCACTGTGCAGGGTGCTGCCCTAGAAGGGGTTCCGAGGGCGGAGCGGACGCGCCTCTGTCCGGTTCGGGAGCGTCCCTGCCGAGATTGGAGGTGCTGGGGCTGTCGGCCTCAAGTGCCAGGCCGCCCGTGCCGGAGTCCGCGCGATCTTTTAGGCGGGGAGCCGTGTTGTCACGATCTCGCCATCCGTTCCAACGCAGTTCTCCACGGTGGCGAGTGCGCCAGCAGCCGTGTCGGCGACGAAGACCAGCTCTCCAAGGGGCAATGGCACCAACCCCTGCTCGTCCATTCGCCGGGGCGTGAGTATCAGCCCGTCGTGGAAGCCCGCCGTGTTCAGCAGCACCACGGGGTCGTCGTACAGGCCGTGCTTCCTTAGCTCCAGAACCTCGGTCCCTTCGTCCACGTGCCCACGCCGCCGGGCATCACCACTACTGTGTCGGACACGGCGAGCAACCGTGCCTTCCGTTCAGCGAGATCCCTGGCGAACGCCATTTCGTCGGCGTCCTTCTCGACCCACTTCCGGCGAAAATCGACCGAGATCCCCATGAGCCGCCCTCCCGACGCCTGTACTCCGTCGGTGACGACCTTCATCAGCCCGGTATCGGATCCGCCCCACACCAGTGTGTGGCCGGCCCTGCCGATGAGCTAACCGAACTCGCGGGTCGGCTGGTGTAGAGCTCGTCGAGGACACTGAAAGGAAGGCAGCGATGTTCATCGCGGTGGGCGCTGTTGCAGTCATGACCGGACCGTATGCGCGCGTCCGCCCACACGTGTGGGCCATTTTCTGAGTAAAAAGACCCGGGGCCACTTCGCGTCGAACCGCCAGGCAGGTCCCTGGGCGCCGTCAGTCAGACCGTTTACACAGCGAAGCCGGAACGCCACGTCGCATGCGCGGAGCACCACGGTCAGGAGCGGGTTAGTGTCCCAGCTCCATAGATCCCGAGCTCGCTTCGTCCGCAGAATTGGTCTGGGAATCTGTCATAGAAATGGACCATACTGCGGTGCCACTGGGTGCCTAGCGTTGCACGCATGAGTACGAACGAAGCACGCGGAAGCCAGCAGCGCCTCCCACGCGGCGATCGTGCCCGCGTCCTCCTGCAGCCCACGTCAGTCTTTCTCGCCGAGGCTGGCGGCATGACGGTCATCATGCTGGCGGACGGGTTTTACATGGCTCATGCCCGCTGTGTGCGCCTGGTTCCGTACGTCATAGGACTGTCCGTTGCGCTGGTGATCGCTTTTCTGCGGCCCTGCAGCGGGGGCTTGATCAACCCCGCCCGCCAGTTCGTCCTGCCGCACTCGCTGTGCAGACCACCGATCTGCGGATCTGTCTGGTCGCTCCGATTCTGGCGGCGGCCCTCGGGGCCCGACTGCACCACCTGCTCAGCAGTCGCCGAGTGACGCGTGAGGTGCGGGTGAGAACAAGCGGGGAGTCACCGGACGGCCGTGTTGCTGCCGTCGCTGTCAGCCGACGGCCCGTTGGCTGCACCCAGGCCCCGACAGGGGTCCCGCCGGAGCACGTCTGGCGGGCAGAGACACCGCCGCAGCCACCGTCGAGGGCACTGTGAATGGGCTGTGGCCTGCCGTGCCTGGTAGCTCGATCACTCCTGCCCTGGACCTATCCATCCACCAGACAGCCGAGCAGTTGGGGGCCGCATCGCAGGGGGGACATAGAAGGGAAGAGCAATGGGCAGTTCCGCAGAGACAGCAGTCCCCGAGGCTCAGACGGCCATCGAGACAGTCTGCCCGGCGATAGCTCTCCTCGACGCGCAGGGGACGGTGGTCGGATGGTCGCAGGCCGCTCAGCGGCTCGTGGGCTACTCGGCCACGGAGGTGGTGGGGCGGTCCGCCGGGGTCCTCTTGGCGGCCACTGACGACCGAGCAAAGGCTTCCCAACCCGCACAGGAGAGCACCCTTCGGGACTGCTGGTCCGACCTCGCTCAGGTCCGCCACCGCGACGGCCGCAGCATCGACGTGCGCCTATGCGTGTCATCACTGACCGGGCAGGACGGCCGGGACTGGTGGGTGGTCTGCGCGACCGACAAGGCCTCGCTTCCCGCGTGGCCGGCCAAGGCCACAGTGGCGGACCCGCTCCCCGCTACGCTGCCGCTGCCCAGCCGCCTGCCGATCGGTGTCGTCGTACGGGACACGCACCTGCGCTGCATCCGGGTGAACGACACCCAGGGCTCCAAGGACGGCATCCCTCTCCCCAAGCGGCTGGGCCGCAGGCTGACGGAGACAGCGCCCGGGACGGAGGCCGAAACGCTGGAGGCAGTGATGCACCAGGTGCTGGAGAGCGGCGACCCGGCGATCAACGTGGACTACCAGGCCTTCCTGCCGGCGAATGTGCGAAGCAGCCGCATATTGACAGCGTCCTACTTCCGCCTCGACGACGCGCAGGAGCGCGCGCTGGGCGTGTGCGTCGTGAGCGTGGACGTCACCGACAGCCGACGGGCGCGAGAGCGTCTGGCAATCCTCGGCGAGGCCAGCAGGCGCATCGGCACCACTTTGGACGTCATGCAGACCGCGCAGGAACTGGCCGCCCTCACCGTGCCGTTCCTCGCGGACTACGCCACCGTCGACCTGGCGGAGACCGTCCAACACGGCGAGGAGCCCTTGGCCCATCTCGGCCCACAGGACGAGCGCGTCCCCGCCTTCCGCCGTGCGGGCCTGGCCTCGATCCACCCGGGAACGCCGGAGTCCCTGTTCGCTCGCGGAGAGCCGGTCTTCGTCCCCCCCACTTCGCCCTTCGCCGGTGTCCTGCGCTCCGGGAAATCCCACTTCGAGCCGATACTGGACACATCCCCGGGCACATGGCTCGACCACCACGACCCGGCGCGGGCGGAGAAGATCCGCAAGCACGCCATGCACTCGTTGATGGTCGTCCCGATCCACGCCCGGGGCGCGGTGCTGGGCATGGCGGTCTTCATGCGGACGGAGGACCCAAGGCCGTTCGAGGAGGACGACCTGCTCTTGGCCGAGGAACTCGCCAGCTGGGCAGCGTTGGCCCTGGACAACGCCCGCCAATACGTGCGCGAACGCTCCGCGGCTCTCGCCCTGCAGCGCCTGCTGCACCCCCACCGCCCCACGGGCGGCTCCGCCGCGGACGTGGCCTGGCGCTACCTGCCGGCCAACAGCCACCACGGCATCGGGGGTGACTGGTTCGACGTGATCCCCCTCTCCGGCGCCCGCGTCGCCCTGGTCGTCGGCGACGTGGTCGGACACGGCATCAACGCGGCGGCGAAGATGGGCCAACTCCGCACCGCCATGAACACCCTCGCGGGCATGGACATGCCTCCCGACGAAGTACTGTCCCGCCTCGACGAGCAGGTCATCCGCCTCACCGAGGCGGAAGACCCCCGGCATCCGGCCACCACCACGATGGCCGCCACGTGCCTCTACGCCGTCTACGACCCGGTCACCCGCACCTGCACCATGGCACGGGCCGGCCACCCCCCGCCCGCGATCATCGACCCGTACGGCCACGTCACCTTCCCCGACCTGCCCACCGGAGCACCGCTCGGCCTCGGACTGGTCCCCTTCGAGTCCGTAACATTGGAACTCGCCGAAGGAAGCGTGCTCGCCCTCTACACCGACGGCCTGATCGAGGCCCGCGACCAGGACATCAGCGCCGGCATGAACCGTTTGCGCGCGGCCCTCGCACAGCCCGACCTCACATTGGACGAGCTGTGCTCTTCGACGGTGGACACACTGCGGGCCAAGCCGCCGAGCGACGATGTCACTCTGCTCCTCGCACGGACCCGCTCGCTGGGCGCAGACCAGATTGCCTCTTGGCAGTTCCCCAGCGACCCCGCCGTCGTCAGCCGTGCCCGAACTCTCGCTGCCCGGCAGCTGACCCAGTGGGGACTGGAACACCTAGCCGAGTCCACAGAGCTGATCGTCAGCGAATTGTTCACCAACGCCATCATCCACGGCAGCAGCGACTGCAACAGTGGTCGAACCATCGGCCTACGCCTCATCCGGCACGAGATGCTGACCTGCGAAGTCTCCGACGCCAGCCACAGCCACCCGCTTGTGCGACACGCCCGCACCACTGACGAACACGGCCGCGGCCTCTTCCTCGTCACCCAACTGTCCCGTCGATGGGGAACCCGGCAAATCCCGGACGGCAAAATCATCTGGGCTGATCAGCAACTGCCAGCCAGTGCGTGAAACCACAGAAGCCGTCGATCATCTGGTCTCTCCTTCGTGGATACCCCCGGCTTCAGCCGGGGGAGGAAACGAAGCCCCTGCGGAGCAGGGCAGGGAAAGCCGGTTCGCCGCCAGGGCGGACCGGCGTCCACCGACCACC
>NZ_JBEYWX010000038.1:0-57845 GCF_040644655.1 Streptomyces sp. NPDC046931 | reverse complement strand
CCGGCTGGTGCTGATCGTGTAAGAGCTGGCGGACCGCTGGTCCCCAGCCAACGTGAGCCAGGAATCCCCGTCCTTTAGGGCGGGGAGGATGTCAACTCGGGAAGCCGCGATGAGATCCCAAGGAGTTCTGTCCCGGCTTCGCGGCATCCCCCCACGGAGCCCTGTGCAAGAAACCGTTTGGCGGACCACGAAGATCACTGCTACGTTTCCGGAGGCCGTGCGAGAGAACGAGGAGGTGGTACCCGTGAACGCAGTATCGACATGGGTGCTCCCCTCCAGAATCACGGTCGGGCGATAGGTCGTCCGGGAGTGCCGTTCCAGAGCACTCCCGAAAGGCACGACCATGCACTTCACTTCTGAGCAGTGCTTCGACGACGGTGTCCTCGAGCGCGGATTCACCCTCGGCGAGATCCCCGGCTTCCTGTGGACGCCCGAGTCCGAGTCCGCACCGACGCCGCTGATCCTGATCAGCCCGCCGCCGATCGGACTGGGCAAGGCGTACCCCAGGCTCGCGGGGCGGGCCCGGTACTACGCGGCGGAGTACGGCTTCGCCGTGGCCACCATCGAGCTCCCCGGGAGTGGTGACCGGCCCCGTCTGGCCGTCCTCGACCAGGCCCGCGCCGACCTGCGCCGGGTGATCGGGGCTGGCGAGCCGGTCAGCGGCGAGATCGTCGACGCCCTCATCCTCCCGCTGGTCGAGAAGGCCGTCCCGGAGTGGCGGACCACCCTGGACGCCCTCCTTGCACTGCCCGAGATCGGCGGCTCGGTCGGGTATGAGGGGGGCATCATCTCCATCGGCGTCCGGCTGGCGGCGGTCGAGCCGCGCATCACGGCCGCCGGCCTCTTCGCCGGGAGCTTCGTGCCCGCCGCCATGTTCGAGGAGGCCCGCGAGGTCACCGTTCCGTTGCAGGTCCTGTTGCAGTGGGACGACGAGGGGAACGACCGGCAGGCGGCCCTGGACCTGTTCGACGCCTTCGGCTCCATGGAGAAGACCCTGCACGCCAACATGGGCGGGCACACCGGCGTCCCACAGTACGAACTCGACGCCGGGGCCCGGTTCTTCGCCCGGCACCTGAGGTGAAGCCGAGCTGCCAGGCCACCAGCAGACGATAAGCCGAGCTGGCCAGGATGCCCTTCGTCGGGGACAGGTCCCGGTGCTCCTCTGCTGTTTGCCGCGGACCCCTGCCAACCCGGCAGGGGTCCGCGGTGCCCGACGACATGAACTGTTCGATTTCTGAACAGCCTCGAGTGCCGCCCAAACTCGACTGCAAGTGCTGTCGGTTCTCGTGAACATCCATCCACGGCCCCGCCGACCGCCCACCGCCACCCAAACGGATGGACAAACGCTGCTGCTTGAAGTGAACGAAGCCACGTATCCCATGATGTCGAGCAGGCACTGTGCTTCGACGACCTTGCCGTGACCCTGAACAGCCAAAAGGCCCGTACGCTCCGCGGAAGTGCCCGCGGAGCGTACGGGCCTTTGTCGTGGTCGGTGTCGTCTGTCAGGCCGCCCAGGTCGCGGATCCCCCGTCGTGGTCAGGGTTGGGGATGCCGGTGGCAGCCGGTGGGGCGGTGGGGTGCCGCATGGCGGTGATCGTGATGGCGCCGGGCTCGTTGGGCGGACTGGTGAAGAGGCGGTGTTCCAACCCTGCACTATTCAGTCGGGTCAGCAGGCGCCACTCGGAGTCGCGCACTTGGACCGCAGGCTGTGCGCCCTGTCGATACGCACGATGCCCCGGGCCGGATGCCTCGGGCCGCCTGAGCCTCATGCGCCTGGCACATCCCGGGGACGGGGCGACGGCGGCCTGAGGGCTGCGGCCGGGGGCGCAGGTCGCGGCCGACGAGGTTACGAACCCTCCGTGAACGCGTTGGCGTGGTCGGCGGCCCACTGGCGAAACGTTCGCGGCGCCGTCCCGAGGATGTCGGCCACCGCAGTGGTGATGTACGCGGGCTGTCCGACCGCTGCGCTCCACGCGGCGAGCAGCATGTCGATGACCGAGCTGGGCGCCGTAGCCTCCGACAGGCTTCGGAACTCGTCTGGCGTCATCTCCTCGAATGCGATGCGGCGTTCCAGGGCGTCACCGATGACGTCCACCTGCGCGGCTTGGGTCAGGGATTCGGGGCCCGTAAGGACGTAGTCGCCTCCGGCGTATCCGTCCTGATAGAGCGTCCGCGCCGCGACGGCTGCGACGTCGCGGTCGTCGACCGGTGCCGTCTCGGCAGCGCCGTACGGCCACCGGACGACCTCGCCGGCCCGGATCGCGGGCGCCCACCAGGCCAGCGAGTTCGACGCGAGCATCCCCGGCCGGATGATCGTCGACTCGAGTCCGCTGGCCGCGATGAGCCGCTCGATGTCGGCGTGCAGCACCGCCATGGGATTGGGTTGCTGGAAGAAGGGGTGCGGCGTCTGGTGCGGGGAGGAGAGGAAGACGACCCGCCGCACGTGGTATGCCAGCCGCTCGACGACTGCCGCGGCGGTCCGAGGCGGTGCGGTCCAGACGAGGAAGACCGCACCGGCGCCATTCAATGCCGGGTCGAGTGACTCGGGCACGGTGAGGTCGCCGGTGAAGACCTCGACCTTCGCTGGCAGCGTTGCCACCGCCTCGGAGCGATGGGTGAGGGCGCGGACGGGCACGCCCGCGTCGAGGAGTTGGTCGATGACGACGCGGCCGACCCGGCCCGTCGCCCCAGTCACGAGCACGGGAGGAATGTCTGTCTGATTCACGCCATCCACAGAAGCGCTACTCGGTTAAAAAAGCAACCCGGTAACGAATGTTACGGTGGTGAGATGAGCGAGCCGACGGGACTACGGGCCCGCAAGAAGGAGCGGACGCGCGACGCCATCGGCGACGCGGCCGTCTCACTGTTCCTGGAGCGTGGCTTCGACCGCGTCTCGGTCAACGACATCGCTGCAGCAGCCGAGATCTCCAAGCCGACTCTCTTCCGATACTTCCCAACCAAGGAAGACCTGGTGCTGCACCGATTTGCGGACCACCAGGGCGAGGCGGCACGCGTCGTACTTGACCGCAGGTCCGGCATCAAGCCGGTGACGGCGCTGCACCGGCACTTCCGGGCCGGCCTCGATCGGTACGACCCCGTCACTGGCCTCAACGATCATCCCGAGGTGGTGGCGTTCCATCGGCTGGTGTTCACCACACCGAGCCTGGCGGGACGGCTCACGCAGTACCAGCTCGAGGATGAGGAGGCACTGGCGGACGCCCTCGGCAAAGGCATCCAGGCACGCCTGCAAGCCGCCCAGGTACTCGCGGTCCAACGGGTGCTCGCCCGGACCAACTGGCAGAAGATCGCCGACGGTCGAACCGCCCACGACGTCCACCCCGAGGCCGTAGCCGATGCCGACCAGGCATTCAAGCAATTGCATTGACAGGCGCCGCTCCCGGTCGAAGAAGGCTCCGCGGCCCGGTGCACGCGTTGCCGCCCTTGTAGAGGCCGGGCGTCCAGGCCGCCATGTCGCGCAGTGCGGCGAGCAGCGCGCGGAACTGGTCGACGGCGGCCTGGTCCTCGGGGGTGAGGGTGCCGGGCGCGTGGCCGCAGCGGCGGAAGAGACGCTTCATCGGGTGGTCTCCTGCTCGGAGCTGGTGGCGGGCGTTTTCAGCACGCGCGGCAGGTGGACATGAAGGTGTTCGACTTCGACCTGGCGGCCGCGGTCGCGGAGTGCGCGGGCAAGGAGTTCGGTGAGGCCGGCTGCTCGGTGCTTGCCGCCTGCGCATGCGATCGCGATGCGGCGGGGGCCAGCGGGGAGGTCGGCGTAGTCGGCGAGGCTGGCGATGAGTTCGCGGGCGCCGGGGGTGTTCAGGACGATGTCCTGGACTCGGGGGTTGAGGCCGTCCAGGTCGAGGATGTCGCGGGCGGCGGCCGGGGCGCGGAGCCGGTCGCGGACGTCCTCGATGCGGTCGGCGGCGGGCGGGACGGGGCAGCCGTCCACGCCTGTGGGCAGGTGCAGGTAGCCGAACGAGAACAGGCGGATCGGGTGAAAGGGGGTCTCCTGCTCGGGTGAGGGGTGGGAAGGCGCGGAGCGCCGCGCCCGGCCGGGAAGGTCGGGCGCGGCGCTGCGGGGTAGGACTTACTGAGTGGTGGTGTCGGTGACCACAAGGAACTGATCGGTGCGCAGGTTCATCACGACCTGAGTGTCCGTGCCTTGGGCGCGTTGGGCGGCGGCGTACTCTTCGGCCGGCCAGGAGCCGCGGCTTCCGGCGGGGAAGCGCTCCAGGACGGTGCGAGAGGACTGGGCGGCGGCCATCAGGTGTCACCGCCGTTCACACGCTCGTGGATGTCGATCAGGGTGGTGATGGCGTCGGGACTGTCCGCCCTGCCGACCCACTGCCCGCTCGCGGTGAAGACGGGGACCTTGTCGTGGTCGGCGTCGAAGATGACGACGTGGTCGCCGTACCTGTCGAGCACCATGTCGCGCAGGACCGGGATCAGCCCGGTGTCCAGGACCTCCAGGGCGTCGACGGTGAGCCGGGCGCTCTCGCCGGGTGACTGCGGCTGGACCAAGGTGCCGGTGACGCGCAGCAGGTCGCCGGGCTGTATGCCGTTCAGCAGCTCGTGGGTGATCCGGGGGTCTCCGCTGGTGCAGGAGACGACTGTGCGTCGACGGACTCAGGCTCCGCTGAGCGATACGCCAGCGATTCGGCGAGGCGTCGGCCTATGCCGGACGGTGTGACTGCCGCCGCGGCGGTCGTGGTACACCAGACCTTGGTGAGACCCACGGGATGGTCGCCTGACCCTCGCCAGGCGCGCGACCAAACCCATCGCAGACGAGGTCGGCGAGCACCAGCTGCGCGAGTGGCACCGGCCGCTCGATCTTCTGCCCGAAAGCATCGAGGCCGTGGTCGACGCCGACAACCTCCTGGCGGACACCGTCGACCGCATCATGCACGACACCAACCTCGCACGGCTCCCCGCACGGGACCACTGAGGACGAGGGCTTGGTCAGCGTGTACGAGGGTGTCTGTCCGCAGTGCGGCCGTACGCGGTCGTTCGAGTTCACGATGTCCGAGGACCTGCCGCCCGCGCCGCCCGCGTTCGATCTCGTTCATCGCGGAACCAGCGTCCACATGCCGCAGGAGGGGGACTGGCGCTGCTATTCCTCGGTGGTGGCACCGGGGCCGGGCTGGTAGCCGCATCCGAGGAACACAAACTCCTCAGGGGCGACGCGGACTTCGGTGCGGTTCCAGTAGTAGACACCGTTCTGCTCACCTTCGTAAGTGAAGGTCTCGCCCGCCTCGATGGTGAAATACTGGTCCTCTCCCGTCTCGCCGAAGAACTCCCACTCCGGTACCCACTCGGAGGCGAGCTGTGTCTCGGGCACCTTCCCGTCGGCGAACCAGCGCTGCTGGAGCTGGACGCGTACGTCGTAGGACGATGTGTTGCGGACCTTCACTGAGTAGGTGGCTGAGGTGGGGTCGTCATCGGTGTCTGGCTGCTCGATCGTGGCTGTCGCCTTCAGGGTGGAGACGGCCGGGCAGTCTTCGTTCTGTTTGGTCGCCACCGGCTCGCTGTACACGTCGTCGGTCACTGCGGAGATCTGATCCGGGCAGTAGAAGGTGACCGCCTCCACGATGAATGCGGCCTGGTCGATCGAGTCGGTGAGCGGCAGCCCTACTGCGTCTGGGACATCGTTCATGTCGGTCCCGCCGATGAGCGCGTTGCAGACAGCTTCCGCGTCCCTGATCACGGCCTTGCGGAAGTCCGAGATGTCATATCCGCCGTCGGAGGACGACATGGCTTCGTACTCGGTGGCGCCGGGCCACGCAGTGAATTGGCCTACGTCGCCGACGAAGGCCACGTCGCGTGCGGCTATGGAGCTGAACTCAGGGACGGATATGTAGGGCGGTCCGGAGGTAGGGTCCTTCGTGCTCTCTTCGGCTCGGGGCTCGGCGGACCTGCCGTCCTTCGCACTGTCTGACGGTGGTGCGGATGCGGTACCGGATTGTGCTGACACCTGTTCATTGTTGCCAGTCACCAGGACGGTGACGATGGTGGCAAGCGCGAGGGCCGCCGCCCCGAGGACCGCTGCGACGTGCCGCCGCTTGAGCGCTTCACGTTCGGCCTCGGTGTCCTTTTCCAACTGGGATTCCGTGTGTGCGGAGGGAGTTGGCTGGTCGGCCGGTCTCGATCCCCTGTCAGACATCTGCTGCGTCCCTCTGTTCAAGCTCGGCTACCAGGCGCAGCCACGACGACTGAAGACGATCACCCTACGGGCCTATACAGGTTCTACACATAACCATTACATAACGAGGAGGCGCTCCTTCGGCGCCTCGCTACACCTCGCTCGCGTCGTCTTCACCGCAGGCGGGAAGTACTTCCACCATGCGCGCAGCTGCGCCAGTGGCCGGGTCTGCTGCTTGGGCGGGCGGGTCATCTTCGCCGCGATCCGGTTCAGCTTGGCGCGGGCCTGCTCGGAGACCTCGGGCGCGAACTTCGGGTTGCCGTCGTCGTCGACGGCGGTGACGTACTCGTGCTCCAGGTCTGTCCGGCAGGCGGCTATCTGGTCGCTGCGCCGTGAGGTCCAGCGGATCAGCTCGTGCGGCACCCCGGCGATCTCCATCACCGGGCGGCGTCCGGCGGTGCCGGTGCGCGGCTCGGAGGCCAGCCCCAGCGCCTCGCACACCTCAGCCATCCCGATCTCGTTGCAGAGCGCGGACGCGGCGACGGTGTTCTCGAACAGGTCCTCCGAGTGGACCGAACCCCACTTCCCGCCTGGGCGCTGCGCCTTCACCGACAGCACCAGGTGGTCATGGAGCAATGGCATTCCGGACCGGGCCTCGTAGTGGCGGAAGCGGGCGCGACCAGGCCCCCGGGCGGTTTGACAGACCCGACCCAGGCCCGCGAGCGAGCGCGCGAACTCCAAGGCCGGCTCGACGCCCTGGCCACTGTCACGGCAACCCTGTACGCCGAGAACTGCTCTCTGCCCCGCAATGCCCCCAAGGCGGTCGGGACTAAAGGCACCGCTGGTGCTGTGCGTACGCACACCGATGGCTACGACATCACCGCACCCCTAGCGCACGTCTCGCGTACAAATAACGTGCATGAGTCCGCCTCGCAGCCACCGGACATGTATTCCCGTTCCGGCTGACCAGGCGCGCGCACCGGCAGCCGCGGCGGCAGGGCCGCCGGCCCTTCGTTGGAAGGCGTGGAAGCATCGCCGCCCGCTACAAAAGGATCGCCATCATCTACCTGGCCGGCCTCCGCACCGCAGGCATCTTCCAGGTTGTGACCTGTGTGTTGGACAGCGGCCGATGCTGTCCAGTGCGGCCACATCCTCGCCTAGGTGAGCGCTGCACCAGCCAGGCCGGCACGACCGACATGTGCGTCGCTCCAGGCGGTTCGCGACCTTTGAGAGCGTCGGCCGGGTTCGTTCGCCGTCCAGGTGCTCATCGGTTGCTCCTTGCCTGTGTCCGAAGGGACCAGGGCAGTACCAGGGTGATGTGCGGGCCGGTCGGGGTGTACCGCGCCCGCGTCCTCAAGGGCGCGGCCTCGGCCCCCGGCTCCGAGGAACGGCCCGGGCCTCGGGCACGGTGGCCCAGGAGGCGAGGAAGCGCAGGCCCGCCTCGGAGCCCGTTCCGGGTGCGGCGGTCATGACGCCCACGGACTGGTCCGGGGCGTGGGGGCAGGTGAGCAAGATCTGACGGCGCACAGGCTCGCCGCCCAGGCGCAGCAGCTGCGCCGTCGAGCCGACCGTGGACGGATGGGGCCCGCCTCGCCGGGGCGGGACATCCTCCTGTCCCGGCGCAGGGAAATCCACGAGCAGGCCTCCAAGATCCGTAATGGTGTGAGCGAGCCGCGGCCGCAGTGCGCCGCTCTCGGCTACGTTGTTCGATAGATCTGCGGAGGATGACGGTGGAGGGCACCAGCACACGTGTGGTCCGTCTCGACGAGAGCATGCTCGATCGGCGCCCGGCCGAGATGCCCGGCCACACGGCGGAGCGGACATGACCGGCCGAGGCGACGCCGCCGGCGAGCTGCCGCCGTTCCCCGGGCCGCCGGACGGCCCCGTCTACCTGGACTACAACGCCACCACGCCCGTCGACCCACGGGTCGTCGAGGCGACGATCCCGTACTTGACCGGCTTCTTCGGCAACCCCTCCAGCAGCCACCCCTGCGGCGCCGAGCCCCGGCGCGCGCTGGGTGAGGCCCGGGCCCAGGTCGCCGCCCTCATCGGGGCCCGCACCGGCGAGATGATTTTCACCGGCTCCGGTTCGGAGGCCGACCTGCTCGCACTGCGCGGCGCGGTGCTGGCCTCCGGGCGCTCACGGCCACATGTGATCACGCAGGCCACTGAGCACCCGGCCGTGCTGGAGAGCTGCCGGTCCCTGGAGCGCCTGCACGGAGCGCGCGTTACCGTGCTTCCGGTCGACGGCGACGGGCAGGTCGACCCGGCCGCGCTGGCCTCCGCGCTCACCGAGGCGACGGTGCTGGTGTCGGTCATGGCCGCCAACAACGAGACGGGCGCCCTCCAGCCGGTCACCGAACTCGCCACCCTCGCGCACGAACGCGGGGCTCTCTTCCACTGCGACGCGGCCCAGGCGGCGGGGAAGATCCCGCTCGATGTCGGCGAGCTGGGCGTGGACCTCCTCACCGTCGTGGGGCACAAGATGTACGCGCCGAAGGGCGTGGCCGCTCTCTACGTGCGTGACGGCGTGCGACTGGAACCAGTGGTCTACGGCGGCCCGCAGGAGCAGGGGCTGCGGGCCGGCACGGAGAACGTCGCCCTGGCGGTCGCCCTCGGCACCGCCGCCCGTATCGCGGCCCATGAGCTCGACGATGGCACACCGGACCGGATTACGACCCTGCGCGACGACCTCCATCAGCGGCTGAGGGCGGCGCTGCCCGGCCGCGTCCATCTCAACGGCCCTGAGAAGGCGCGCCTGCCGAACACCCTGAACGTCCGCATCGACGGCGCACTCGGACACGAACTCCTCGCCGCCGCGCACGGCATCGCGGCCTCGACGGGTTCGGCCTGCCACAGCGGCACCCACACCCCGTCGCCGGTGCTGACCGCCATGGGATTCGAACCGGCGCACGCGCTGGGGGCGTTGAGGCTGACGCTGGGTCGCTGGTCCACGCCCGCAGGCATCGAGACGGCGGCGAACGCGCTCATCGAGGCGGTTGCCCTGCATTGACCCGTCGGTCCGCCAATTCCATGCGAGAAACGTGAACTACAGTACGGACGCGTTCCCGAAAGTGCTGGGGCACAGGCATGTGTAGCGAAAGCCACTGGCGCCAGCGCAACGGCTTCGACAAGCTGCGACACATGGACTGGACGCCCCTGCTCTCCACGCTGACCGGTGCCGTCATCGGCATCGCAGCCACTTTGATCGCCGACCGCAACCGGTGGCGGCGGGAGGAAGCCAGGCACGCTCTGGAAGTACGGCGCGAGGTCTACACGGAGTATGTTTCCGCCCTCAAAGCCGCAGGTGAGGAGATACGGGCCGTCGCGCTGGGCGACCACATGTCCGAGTCGGCACGTGACGCGGCGGTGCGGGAAGCCGTGCGCGGCACCGGCATCTACACGGCGAGCGAACGCCTCTGGCTCGTGGGCCCCCCGCAGGTCGTGGAGGCGGGGAACGAGGCGTTCCATCGCCTGCGCGCGATCCGCGACGCCTATGCCCGTGGAGTGACGGTCGGCTCCGCCGACGACGCGCCTCTGATAGAGCAACGACGCAAGGCTATGGCGCAGATGCGTCGCCTCATGCGTGAGGACCTGGGCATCGGCCCCCTCGGAATCGAGTGATGTGTCACCAGACCCGAGCTCCTCCCACCACTGGGCGCGGGCGGGACGGACTCGACCGTCCGGGAGGCAGGCGCGGGTGACAGGGTGTCGCGGATCCGCTGCAGGCCCGTGTCCTGCTGCGGACCGCGGGGGACGTCGCTACGGTCGCTTGCGCGGGTGGATGGAAGTCATGACCGTGCCGTCCCCGCGGCAGGTCTCACGATCCGGCGCCTGCCGGGTGGCGTGGCCGCCGAGGTTGGTGATCCGGTGGGGCTGTGGCGGATCGCCGGCGCGGTAGTCGGTGCTGTGGGGTTCGTCTGCCGGCTGTGCACGGCTCTGGCTCGGCGTATGGTACAAGCTCACGGTGGAGCAGCTGGCCGCGCTACGGAAGCTCGGCATGGAATGGGCGTGACACCGAATGGAAACCGGCAGACGCGAACCCAGGCCAGATGTGCCAGCAGCTCGGGCAGAGGCGGCGCCATGCCCCCACCGTACGGGGCGGAAAAGGTCGCCCGGCGCAACGAACCTCCGCCAGACATCGAGCGTCTACAGGTGCGTGGGTGCGCACTGACCTCGCGCACCGAGTCGTATTCGAGGGGAACCGAACACGTCATGAAGACCAAATTGACCACCGTGGCCCTTGCGGCGATCGTCGCCTCCGGCACCGCCGTCCCGGCCTCGGCCGCCATCGCCAAGGCCGCGCCGACGCGTTGCCACACCACCGACCTGAAGGCCGGTTTCGCCACCGGGGACGACGCGAAGCCGGAGATGGGGCGGACCGGGAAGCAGACGCAGGCGTTCATCTGGTTCACCAACAAGAGCGACCGCACCTGCACCCTGTCCGGCTTCGCCGGTGTCGACATGGTCGGCGCGCAGAGGACCGACGGCACCTGGTCCCTGGTGCGCTCCTCCAAGAGGCCCACGAAGATCACCCTGAGGCGGGGGGACACGACGGACTTCAGCATCAACCTGCTCCCCGTTGCCAGGTCCACGCCGCAGAAGGAGAAGTTTGTCCCCGCGATGTTCCTGGTCACCCCGCCGAACGAGACAAAGCACTTCACCCTGAAGTGGCCGTTCGGCGGCCAGATCCTGAAGCAGGACGGCGCCACCCACCCGGGCACCTACCTCAACCCGGTCGGACAGTAATCCCCCGCGGCCGCGCGGTCGGGGCTCCAGGAGGGCCTTGACCGCGCGGCGCTCGTCCATCGCCCGGTAGCCCTCGGCGACCTGGTCCAGGGGCAGGGTGAGGTCGAAGACCCTGCCCGGCTGGATCCGGCCGGAGCCGGTCGCGTACCTGCTGGTGGTCTTCACCGACCGCGTCGTGCTCACCCTGGTCCACCTGCGCACGCACCTGCCGCATGCTGCACTGGCCGAGCTGTACGGCGTCGGCCGCTCCACCGTCAGTGATGCGATAAGCGCGGCCCTCGCGGTGGAACCGAACCAGTATTTCTCGTGCCCGTCCGGGATCTGACGGCAGATCAATCCGTAGTAGCTTCACCGCGACCGGCCGCCTCAGTTGCAGATCTTCCGCCCGCCACACCTGGCCCATGCCGCCGCGACCGAGTAACTCCTTAAGCCGTTAACGGCCTGCCAGGTCCGTGCCCTCGTCCATCCACTCCCCCTCGCGCGCACAGAAGATGTTCCCGTGATGCAGGGCCGACGAACGGCGCTGCGCGGTTCGTCAGCGGGGCGCCCTCAGCCGCGGCAGTGGACCGCCCCGCTCCTGCGCCCGCTGCGTGATGACGCCGAGCTGCTCATCGAGGTCACCCCCGGCTTCTGGCCAAGCAGGGCCAAGCCGTCGACGACGGGCTCGCACCCCCTGCGCGAGCGCGGCTTCCACGTCTACCGGCTGGCCACCGACTACGCCGCCCAACTACCCGGCCGCCCTCGCCAGGCCCGCGCCCGCGGTGCGGTGGCACGGGCCAGTCACGGAGATGAGAGACCTGATCCTCTCCCGCAGCGATGCCGGCGCCCTGCCGCCCCGGCCGCTGACCCGGCCGCTGGTCAGGCCGCTAGGGCCTGTCCGGCGGATCATGCCGGGGCGGCCCACTGGCGCTGAATCGCTGTAGCGTCCCGCCGGACAAGGAGCGGGGTGGAGCAGGTTGGGTCCGTCGATAAATACCTCGACATCGGTCGCGGTGATCGGGGACGCTTCGCGCGATGAGCAGAATCGACGACACCCCGCCCGCGTGGGACGAGCGCACCCAGCTCACCACGTTTCTCGACTACGCACGTGACACCGCCCGCGCCAAGTGCGATGGCGTCTCCGCGGAGAACGCACGCAAGGCGCTCCTGCCGGACTCCCCGCTGATGACCATGAGCGGAGTGATCAACCACCTCCGCTGGGTCGAGTACTACTGGTTCCAAGTGGTCTTCCTCGGCGAGGAAGACCAGGGCCCCTGGACCGAGGAGGACCCCGACCGCGAGATGCGTATCGCCGTCGACTTCCCGCTCACGCAGTTGCTCGATGAATACGCTGAACAGAGTGCCCGCTACCGCGAATTGGTCGCCGGGCACGGCCTGGACAAGCAGGCCCAGCGAGCCGTCCGCGACGGCCTCCACGTCGACCTGCGCTGGATCCTCCTTCACCTCACCGAGGAGACGGCCCGCCACAACGGCCACCTGGACATCCTGCGCGAGATGCTCGACGGCACGACCGGCGACTAGATCCGGCGGAGATCAGAGCCAGAGCCAGAGTCGGATCGAGGCGACGGCGACGGTGCCGTGGAAGATGTAGCCGCGCTTGTCGAATCTCGTGGCCACGGCCCGGGAGTTCTTCAGCGCGTTGATCGTTCGCTCGACTTCGTTCCTTCGCTTGTAGATCGTCTTGTCGAAGCCGACAGGTCGGCCGCCCTTGCTGCCGCGGGCTTGGCGGTTGGCCCGCTGGTTCTTCGGTTCGGGGATGGTGTCCCTCCGGTACCAGTCCTCCTCCTTCCCCGGCTGGGCAGGCCACGACCAGCACCAGCCATGCTGGAGGTTCCTAAGATCACGTACATGTCGAGGACCACACCGCCGCGCCCGCTCGATGTCGAGGCGCTCTTCCCGGAGCTGGCGAACTACCGGGGCACCACCACCCGGCTCCACCCGCGCCCGGGCCGACCGGAGGTGACGGTCAGTTCCGTGGGTGGTCCACTGCTGTGGCCGGCGACCGAACCCTGGCCGGTGTGCACCGAACCGCACAGCCATGCGCGTGGCCGACGCTCGGCGGACATCCACCGGCAGCGGCAGATCCTGGCTGCTGCATGGCTCCGTGAACCGAACCCGGGCCCCACGGACGAGGAGCGCCAGCTGCTGGAAGAACTAGGCAAAGAACACCGCGTTCGAGAGACTGCTGCGACCGATCCACTGCCACTGATCGGCCTTGCGCAGCTGTACCGAAGGGACATACCCGACTTGCCGGCTGGGCCGGACGACTGCGATCTGCTCCAGGTCTTCTGGTGCCCTTTTGACGCGCACGGCCCGAGCGGCCACGGCATGCTGCTCGACCTGCGCTGGCGCCGGTCGTGGGAGGTGACCGAAGTGCAGACTTCACCGCCACAGCCGCAGGTCGTCGGCTACGAAGGGTACGTGCCTGAGCCGTGCGTGCTGCACCCGGAGCAGGTGACCACCTACCCCTTCGCGGGCCTGCTCCCGGAGGATCTGTGCGCACGGATCGATGCCTGGGAAGAAGCCCTGGAGGAGGAGACCGAGCAGTCGGAGGGCGACGATGCCGCAGCGGTGGTGGGCTATCAGTACGACCTGTCCATCCCGCCAGGCTGGCGCGTGGGCGGTTTCGCCTCCTGGCACGTCACTGACCCGTCCCCCATGAACTGCGCGACCTGTGCGATCCCGATGCACCTGCTGCTGACCATCGACAGCACGGAATGGGACGGCGGCAGCGGCAGCTGGAAGCCACTGGAAGACCAGGACCTGCCCACATACCAGTCCGCCAGGCCCACCCAGGTCACCGTGGGCCGCTGGGGCGAACTCAACATCTTCGCCTGCCCCGAAGCGCCCCACCACCCACACCGCTGGAGCATCCAATAGTCACTCAGTCATGCGTCGCCCCCTCCCTGGGAGCCGAGGGACGCCGTGTTGCTCCGGGTGTCCCTGAGATGGATGTCGATGTAACGGGTGAGGGTCAGTGCGTCCTGGGGGTCGTCGGCCTGGAAGGTGACGCGGCGCAGCAGGCTGACGTCGTCGAGCGTGACGCCCTCGCGGGCGAGGACGAAGACGAGGGTGAGGAAGGCGGAGCGGGCGTTGCCGTCGTCGAAGGGGTGGAAGAAGCAGACATCGAGATAGGCACGTGCGGCCCGGGCGGTCAGGGGAAGGGGCCTTCCGGCGTCCTGTGCGCTCTGGGCCAGGCAGGCGTCGAGGCGGGCGCGGGTGTCCGCGCTGATGCCGTAGCGTTCCCGGCCGCCCTTGGCAAAGGCCGGCTGGTCGCGGAACGGCGGGGGCTGCGGCGTGCCCAGAACGTGGGGCTGCCAGCGCTGGAGCAGCTGGAAGTCGAGCAAGGCGCCGCGTGCCGCGTCGGCCCGAAGCAGCTCCAGGGCGGCGAGCAGTCCTTGTGCACGGGCGGGGTCTATGGCGCGGTCGAAGGTTCGGATGTCCTCTGCCGCGCCGTCGTGCGAGGGGGTCACCGGTTCGTCGCCGCCGCCGTCGGGCGCTTCGTGCCACGGCACGGTCTCGCGCACGGCGAGCCAGCGGCGCAGGTGGTCCGGCGCGGTTTTGGTGGATCGTGCAGCGTCGCCCGGCCGCAGAGAGAAGGCCAACTGCTCCGCGACGTCGCCGACCAGCTCCGGGTCGGGCCCGGTCCAGCTCCGGAACCGACCGCCGATGGCTTGCTTGACCAGCTTCTCCGCGCGGTCGGGCGGAATGGCCCAGCGGCTGAGGAACCAGGTGAGCACTTGATGACAGTGTCCGTACCAGCCGCTGCCGCAGTCGGTGCGCTCGATCACCTGCCCGATCAGGTTCCGGGCGGCGCGTTCCCACAGGCTTCGCTGATCCTCGATGTCGGCCAGATCCAGCGGATAGGCCTCGAACCACCTGGCGAGGCTCTCCAGCCACTCACGCCACTCGCACAGCGCCGCGACGACCCGGGCAAGGGTCTCCTCCGGGGTGGTGATCGAGTCCCTGGGGCAGCACCAGTTCCCCACGGGTCCTCCGTCGAAGTCCCCTTCGTCGTGCGCCCAGCGCCAGCCCACGGTCCAGCGGCCGTAGTGCTCGGCGAGGGCGTGCGACATCGCGTCGGCCCAGGGCTGACCAGTATCCCGGCTCCATGCGCTCATCGCCGGGTCAGCGAGGGGCAGGTCGGGGCGCCGTGGCACCCTCTGTGCGGGCCCCAGCGACCGCACGACCTGCGCCGCCGAAGCACTGTCGAAGGGATGACGCGCGGGGTCCACGTCGTCCCAGGTCAGATAACTGGGAGCCAGGTCGACGATCACCGCGCAAGCCTGCCACGTCCACCCGACTGCGCATCAAGCGGATTACCGCAGGTGGCTTCCGTCCACGAATCCGGTTCGCCGTCGACCGCCCAAGCCCTCCTGTCCCTCCGCCCTGTCAAGGGGAGCCGTTCGTCAGCAGCAGGTGGAAGGTGCGGCCTCGGTGGACAAACGTGGCGGTGTCGGAGCCGCTGCCATCGAAGTACGCCTGCGGCTGCGGCTCCTCGCCACTGTAGTAGCCGGTGGAGCGCAGGAAATCGGGGCTGACAGCGGCGAAGGACCATGCCGGGCCGTCTGGGCCAAGCAGTTCCCGGGCGAAACCGTGCACCAGTTGCTCGGCGTCCGCTGCCGGGTAGTGGTGGCCGTAGGGGCTGAACGCCTCGCAGAGCATCCAGCGCAGCCGTGCCAGGAAGTCTGCAGGGTCGAGGGGACTGACCGTGGCGCGGAAGCCCTCGCGCAGGAGCGGATGCTCCACGGGCTCACTGTCGTACTCGTTCGACAGGTTGTGCCAGTTACGGCGCGCGTCGGCGGCACGCATCAGCGGCTCGAACAGGTCACTGCGCAGAAATGCGTGCAGGACGTCCTGGCGGTTCCCGGCTATGACGGGTACGTCGCACTCGGCTGTGAGCAGCAGAGTGTTGCTGTTCATCGCGTGGTCGACGGCAGAGAGGAACGCATCGACGGCGGGGGGTTCGCGGTCGGGCGGCGGCGCGGTGAAGTTCGGGGAACCCATGGCGGCAGCCTTGCGGACGGCCGGCCCCTACTTCCAGGGCTTTTCCCCCGCATGCCCACCACAACCAGCATCTGCTGCGATGCCTGCTCCGCTGGGCGATGAAGGGCAGAGCGGCCGGGTTCTGCTGGGGGGCCGCTGGCTCATGGGACAACGGGCTGGGCGGTCACCGGTGCGATGCAAAACTGGCGAGCACCGCGCAGTGTGGTGTTCAGTTTCCGTTGGGTCGTCTGGCTGTCGAGGCGCACGTCGAGGGCGCCGGGCAGTGTGCTGTGGGCTCGCAGCCCCGTGGGCAGCCGGGAGGCGTCGAGACCGTCGCGCCTGGCGATGAGAATGCCGAGCTCGTGACGACTGAGGGCATCGGGCCCTGCAAGATGATGGATGCCGGACGCGTCGCACGAGGCCAGCTCCAAAAGGGCGGCGGCCAAGTCTTCGATGTGCACTGGGCAGCGGATGTCGTCGGTGAACAGGACGCCGTCACGGGTGCCGGCGGCGAGTTCGTGCACGGCGCGCTCATGTACGGAACGCCCGTGGCCGATGATCAGCGACGTGCGGGCGACAACTGCCTCCGGGTCCGCGGTGAGAACTCCGGTCTCCGCCGCCGCCTTCGCTGCCCCGTACGGGGTGACGGGGTCAGGGAGGCAGGTCTCGTCGTAGTGGACTTGGGCGCCGGAGAACACTGCATCGCTGGAGACGTGGACCAGGCGGCTTCCGTACTTCGCCGCGGCCATCGCGAGCCGGATGGGGCCCTCCGCCGTAACTGCCCAGTCGGCCTTGTGGCTGGATGCGTTGACGACGAGATGGGGACTCACTTCCGCCATGACGGCGTCCAGGCGTTCCGCGTCCCGCAGATCAAGGCGAGGCCACAGGGCCTGGGAGGCGTCGTCAGGCTTGGTCGCGTGGTACGTGGCGGCCGTGGGGTGCCCGGCCACTCTCGCCTGGCGGATCAGCTCGGCCCCCAGGAAGCCGCTGCCGCCGATGATCAAAGTGGTCACGCCGCGCCCCACACGGTGACCCGGGCGCCCTTGATGGGCCGGTCGCCGAGGGCGCGGGTGATGAGGTCCAGGGCAACGTCGGTGCGGCTCTCGTTGATCTTCTCCGCGGCGCGCAGGAGGGCTGCGGCCTGGCCGGCGCCGAGCTGCCGGGCGGAGGCGGTGAAGGCGCGGACGTCCTTGGGCAGGCAGCCGCCGCCGTAGCCGATGCCGGGTCTCATGCCGCCGCTGCCGATGCCGGGGTCGATGCCGAGGATCTCCACGATCTGGGAGACGTCGCCGCCGGCGGCCTCACACATGTCGGCGACGGCGTTGATGTAGCTGATCTTCAGGCCGAGGAAGGTGTTCGCCGCGCCCTTGGCGAGTTCCGCGGTCTGCGGGTCGGTGACGAAGATCGGGACACCGGCGACGGCGCCTGGCGCCGCGGCGACCTGACCGCGCGCACCGCCCCGAGGGTCCGCTCCAGAGCCGCGCCGATCTCGCCGACCGATTCCTGCGCCTGCCGGGTGGCACGCCCGATGGCCGGTGCCGCCACCCCCACGACCGTTCCCAGCACCGCCACGACGGTGAGCGTGACGCAGAGCAGGGCCGGGTCGACGAGGCCCATCAACTGTCGAACGTGTAATCGTTGGCCGGAGCCGCCCGGGGTGTTTGGACCGGCGGGATCCAGGTGTTACGCGCATAGAACCCAGGCGGGGAAGAGGTCGGGCACGCCCGGTCGGCATCTGCCGGCCGACGCCGGACTGACGGTCGTCCCCAGCGGCATCCGGACCCGCCGACCGATCTCCACCACGTGGCGCCCGGCTACGGCCCTCCGGCACGGGTCCACTGTCATGGGCACCCCAACTTGCGCCGACGGGTCCTTCGGGCCGGCCACCGACAGCGCGGTGCCTTCCCTCCGGTCGGCGCACGGGTTGCCCCTGGACGGCATCGTCGCGGCGCCCGCCGGTAGTCCGCACAGCGTGCCTTCGCCCTGGATGTCCCTAGCCGACCTCGAGGACCAGCTTGCCGCGAGTCTTACCGCTCTGACTCAGGCGGAACGCCTCAGCGGCCTCGGCCAGCGGCAGGGCACGGTCGATGTGGACCTTGAGCTTGCCCGCGTCGGCGAGTTCGGCGAGTTCGGCGAGGTCCGCGCTGTCGGGCCGCACCCAGACGTGGTGGCCGCCCCGCTGTGTCACGCCGGGGTCGACGATCGAGGCCATTCGGCTGGGGTCCTTCAGCAGGTCCTGGGAGGCGGCGACCGCGTCACCGCCGACGTAGTCCACCGCGGCGTCGACGCCCTCCGGCGCGAGCTGCCGCACCCGGTCGATCAGGCGGTGGCCGTCCCCGTAGGTGACCGGTTCGACGCCCAGGGAGCGCAGGTAGTCGTGATTGCGCTCGCTGGCGGTGCCGATCACGCGGGCTCCCATGGCCACGGCGATCTGCACGGCGAACGACCCCACACCGCCGGCTGCCGCGTGCACCAGGACCGTGTCGCCCTTGCTGACGCCCACCCGGTGCAGTGACTGCAAGGCGGTCAGCCCCGCCAGAGGGACGCCGGCCGCCTGCCTCGCGTCCAGCGAGGCGGGCTTGCGCGCGAGGGTGCGCACCGGCGCGGCGACGAGCTCCGCGTAGGTGCCGTGCTGCACCTCGTCCTTGCGGACGTAGCCGAAGACCTCGTCGCCGACCGAGAACTCGGGGGTGTCCAGGCCGACGGCCTCCACGACGCCTGCGACGTCCCAGCCGGGCACGAGCGGGAAGTGGACGTACATGATCGGGTCGAGGTACCCGGCGACGATCTTCCAGTCGACAGGGTTGACGCCGACGGCCTTCACCCGGACGAGTACCTGGTCCGGGCCGACCTTGGGGTCATCGGTCTCCGCGAATTCAAGCGTTTCCGGACCGCCGTAGCGGTTGGTGATGATGGCTCGCATGACCGAAGTCAACAGGCCGGGGGCCGCGGTTCTTCCACGGCTGGCCGCCCGGGCCGGTCCGTTCAACCCTGTTGGCGGCACCGCCGGCTGCGCTCCGGTCGGCCGACCGCGTAGTACATCAGCCAAGGCCGCGCAGACGCCGAGCGCAGCCACGTCTCCCCGCGCCGGCTTGCCCGGATGCTCCTCACCAGGCCCGGCAACCTCAAGGCCGAACAACACGAGCTCCTGGCCAAGCTCACCGGCGCCTGCCCGGAGATGACCCAACTGGCCAGCATTATCAGAGACTTCGCACAGCTCTTGATTCCTCGCGCAGAAAATGCCGACGGGCTCTCGCGCTGGATCGTCCAGGTCCGCGCAGTCGATCTGCCTCATCTGCACGCCTTCACTCGAGGGCTGGAGCGTGACAGCGACGCCGTGGTCGCCGCTCTCACGCTTCCGCACAGCAACGGCCCCACCGAAGGCGTCAACACCAAGACCAGGCGGATCGCGCGCCAGATGCACGGACGAGCAGGCTTCACCCTTCTCCCCCACCGCATCCTCCTCGGATAGCAGCACGCTGCGTCACCACCGAATGTGCGACAGGGCCGTTAAGTTGACACTCCCGCGATCTGCCGGACGGTGAAGGTCCGCGTCGGCATGTCCAGCGCACCGGCCAGCGGGTTGAGTACGGTGCGCACCGCCGGGATTAACCGCGCGAGGACGACGGTCTTGGCATGGCCGTAGCGGGCGAGCAGTTCCTCGGCGCGAGCAGCGCCATCCTGCAGGCGGCCGTTGCCGGAGCGGGCCAGCAGGGCCTTGCCGCCGCGGCGACCGAGGACGAATCCGGTCTGTGCGCCGATCAGCGCACCCGCCACGGCGGCGGTCAGGACCTGTGGCAGCGACAGGTGCACCGGTTTGTGGTTGCCCGGGACGCACAGCAGCCCGGCGGTGAACAGCAGGGGGTCGCCCGGCAGGAAGAACGCCGCCAGCAGGCCGGTCTCGGCGAACAGCACCACGGCGATTCCGAGTGCGCCGAAGGCGGCCAGGAGCGAGTCGGCGTCAAGGATGTTGTCGGCCAGTGCGGCCGAGGCCAGGGGCGTGGGAGAGGCGCCTTTCCGACGTGGGCGCGCGCCGTGCGGCTCGCATCGGGCGCCATCGTCTACTTCAATGTAGACGATCTATGGGTCCGGCAGTCCCCCTACCCTTTGGTGCCGGCCGCTGTCCGGAGACCGGTAGCAGCAATGTGAAGGTCGTCCGCGCGGCCCGGGTCAGGGTGAGGCGGCCTCCGGCGCCTCTGAGCTGCCTCGCCGGCGGCAGCCCGATACCGCTGCCGTCCCCGGTCGTCGTCCCCCGTTCGAAAACGATCTTCGGGTCGAGCGCCAGTGTTCCGCGCATGGGGAAGATCACGAAGCCATCGAGCCGCCCGACAGGTAGCGGACGTGCCAGGACAGGGCCTCGTCCAGCAGATGGGGCGTGTGCCGGCCGTGCGAGGACACCAGCGCCCGCTGGTAGTAGTCCTCCAAAGCGGGCCGGAAATCCGGGTGCGCACACTTGTCGATGATCTGCCGCGCCCGCTGCTTGGGCGACAGGCCCCGCAGGTCGGCCAGCCCCTGTTCGGTGACGATCACGTCCACGTCGTGCTCGGTGTGATCCACATGGGACACCATCGGCACGATCGCCGAAATCGCTCCGCCCTTGGCCTGTGAGGGGCTGAGGAAGAAGGAGATCAGGCCATTGCGGGCGAAGTCCCCCGAGCCTCCGATGCCGTTCTGCATCCGGCTGCCCATGATGTGCGTGGAGTTGATGTTGCCGTAGAGGTCGGCCTCGATCATGCCGTTCATCGCCAGGCAGCCCAGCCTGCGGACCACCTCGGGATGGTTACTGATCTCCTGCGGCCGCAGCACGATCCTGTCGCGGTACTCCCTGGCCCGGGCGTTGAACTTCTCGACCGTGTCCGAGCTCAACGAGAAGGCGGTGGCCGAGACGACCTCCAGCTTGCCGGAGTCGATCAGCTCGAGCATGCCGTCCTGGATCACCTCGGTGTAGGCGGTGAGCCCGTCGGCCGGCCACTGCCCCAGGCCGGCGAACACCGCGTTGGCGACATTGCCCACGCCCGACTGCAGCGGTAGCAGGTTCTCCGGCAGGCGTCCCTGCTTCACCTCGTTTTCCAGGAAGTCCAGCACATGCCCGGCGATCCTGCGGGAGGTCTCGTCCGGGGACTTGAACGGGGTGTTGCGATCGGGGGCGTTGGTCTCCACAACGGCGATGACCTTCTCGGCCGGGCACTTCAGGTAGGGAACGCCGATCCGGTCGCCGGGCCTGGTGATGGCGATGGGGGTTCGCTCGGGGGGAAGCGCCGTGCCGTAGTAGACATCGTGCATCCCCTCGAGCTCCTCCGCCTGCCAGGAGTTGACCTCGAGGATCACCTTGTCGGCCTGGTCTGTCCAGGTCTTGTTGTTGCCCACCGAGGACGACGGGATGAGGTGGCCTTCCTCGGTGATGGAGCTGACCTCGACCACGGCCACATCCAGCGGGCCAAGGAAGCCGCGCCAGGCCGCCTGGGCGACATGGGACAGATGGATGTCGATGTACTCCATCGTGCCGGCGTTGATCTTCTCCCGGGTCACCGGGTCGGACTGGTAGGGCAGCCTCAGATCGACCCCGTCGGTTTCGGCGAGCACGCCGTCGAGTTCGGGAGCGGTGGATGCGCCCGTCCAGACACTGACGCGCATCGGGTTGCCCGCCGCCCTGGCGGCGGCGATACGCCGGGCCAGAGCGCCCGGCACCGCCTTCGGATAACCGGCTCCGGTGAAGCCGCTCATGCCGATGGTGGCGTCTGCGGGGATCATCGCGGCCGCTTCCTCAGCGGAGACGATCCTGCGCGCCAGCTTGCTGTTCCTGATCCTGGACTGCTTCGTCACCGAACTCTTTCCTGCCATCCTCATCAGCCGTTCTCGCGCCCGAGCGTGCGTATGTGATGCCGTCACCTGGGCATCGTCGTCTTACGACGCTTCACCACGTGAGAGACGAGCAGGTACGGGTAGCGGCGGACCGCCGCGCTACGGCCTCCATGCGGATGGTGGAGACCACTCCGGGCCGGCTGTCGCCGGGTCCGGAGCAGCACGGCCGCTCGCGGCGGTGCCCTTCGGTGGATGTCATCATGGGGCGGCTTGCCACGGCCCGGCACCTCCAAATGGAGACCCCCTCCCAGGCACCGCCGCGCACGGGAACGGCCCATGCGGTCGATCAAGTTCTGGCGCCCGATGGCGACCCGAAATGCCCATTTTTGCCGGTATTCGTACCGAAGTGACGTTGGCGCGTCGGTACGCGCCGGTGGGACACTGCGTCCATGAGCGCGGCCAATGCACCCGAAGGAGCCGATCGGCCCAGCCGGCCCCAGCAGCACGCGGACGGACAGCTTCCCCGGCCCGTCGGCCTCTTCGGCCGGCTGCCCCGGGAGCACACCGATCTGGTCGGCCTGCTGGACCGCAAGGCGGCGCTGCGCGAGGCCGCCCGCCGGGCTCGACTCCTGGCCGGTGCCGACATCAGCCTGGTCGGCCAGGTCGAGGACGAGGGCAGCGCCGTGTTCCGGTCGTGGGCGGGCACCCGCCTTCGGGGCCTGCACGACCTGGTGATCCCCTGCGGACTGGGACTGGGCGGCAAGGTCCTGGCGACGGGCCGGCCCTGCCGCGTACGCAACTACGCACGGTCCCGGAGCATCACGCACCACTTCGACGAACCGATAGGGGCCGAGGGCGTCCAGTCGATGCTGGGTGTACCGGTCCACCACGCCGACCGTGTGATCGGCGTGATCTGTGTCGCGCGCCGGGAGCACGCCGACTTCGGCAACGGCACCATCACTGCCCTGTCCGAGATCGCCGACGCGACCTCTGTCGCTCTCACCGTGGCCGACCGGGCGGATCAGCAGCGCCAGGCGGAAGCGGCGGCAGAGCGACGGCGCATCGCGGTGGCGCTGCACGACTCTGTCGGCGCGATGCTGTTCACGATCGGCGCCCAGGTACGCGACCTGCGTGCCGGGTACGCCGCCGAACCGGCGCTCGCCGACCGGCTCGGCACCGTGGAGCGGCAGCTCGCCGAGGCGGCGGCGGCACTGCGCCAGTCCCTCGCCGCGCTGAACGAGCTGCCGCCGGACCGCTCCCTGTCGGCCGCGGTGGCCGGCGACTGCCGGGCCTTCGAGGACCGCACCGGGGTGGCGAGCCGGGCGCTGACGCTGACCGACCTCCCCGAACTGGATCCGGCCAGGCGTCACATGCTACTGGCCGCGGTGCGAGAGGCACTGCTCAACGTCGAGAAGCACGCCCGGGCGTCGTCCGTGGTGGTGAGCCTGGCCGCGACGGACGGCGGCGTGATGGCGGCGATCACTGACGACGGAGTGGGCCGGGCGGACCAGGGCGACGCGCCTGCGAACGGGGGCGAGGCCGCCCCGCCAGTGCGCGGCATCGGGCTCGCCGCGTTGCAGGACGGGCTGCAGCGGCTCGGCGGGACCCTGCAGGTGAACAGCAACGAGGACGCGGGGCTGACCGTACGAGCATGGGTCCCATGCCTGTGAGCGCCTCCGGAACGGCCCAGCAGCCGGTGCGAGTGCTGGTGGTCGACGATCACCCCGTCGTTCGTGACGGCGTCGGGTTGCTGGTGCGGCACGACCCCGGGATCGTGATCGTCGGCAGTGCGCGGACCGGCGCGGAGGCCGTCGCGCGGGTCGCGAGCCTGCGGCCCGATGTCGTCCTGCTCGACCTGCGGCTTCCGGACATGCTCGCACCCGAGGTGATCGAGCGGCTGCGCCGCGAGGTGTCGGAGGTGCAGGTGCTGATCTTCACCGCGTACGGCGACCACGCCGCCGTGCAGACCGCCCTCGCCCGGGGCGCCGGTGGCTGCCTGCTCAAGGACGCCGCGACACCCGACCTCGCGGCGGCGATCCGCCAGGTCGCCGCGGGCGGCCGGGTGATCGACCCGCGGTTGACCACGCCCGACAGCCCGGAACTGCGTCGGCGGCTACGGGAGGTGGGGATCACCCGCCGCGAATACGACGTGCTGCGTCAGGTCGCCATGGGCCGCACCAATCCCGAGATCGCGGAGGAGCTGAGCCTCGCGCGCAACACGGTGAAGACCTATCTGCAGGTCGCGATGCAGAAACTGGGCGCCCGCAACCGCGTCGAAGCCATCGCCAGGGCCGGCGAGGCCGGACTGCTCTGACGGGCCGCCCGTCTTCTCAGCCCACGCCGGGCGCACAGCGCTGTCAGGTCGTCCGCATTGCCCACTACTCGGCCGTAAACGCAAGGCCGCGTCGTCAGAGTCCGTCGCCGCGAAGGCGCCGGCGAGTTGGGTCGCGTCCTGATCCACGAGGTCCGGCAGGCGGCCACCGTTCAGATTGGCGCCAACGTTCGTGAGGACCTTGCGGCCGATCCATTGGATCTGGACGTGGATACCCGTCTTCCGCTCGAAGGCATCGGCCGCCTTCCGGATGACTTCGGCCTGCGGCTCGGGCTTGTTCCCCAGGGACCAGTGGGTCAGGGCCTTGTCACCGCCACCGCCACTGTTGACGATGAGCGGCACCACATACAGCTTCTCCCCAGGCCAGCGCGCACGCAGGGCCTTGAGCAGGCCAGGGAACTCGCGCCAGCGCTTGCGCGGGCGGATGCGGTCGTACAGCTTGCCGGTGGCCAGATCGAGGGCGGCGAGCATGTGCCGCACGCCGCCATAGCGGTTGTAGGTGGCCCGCAGCCTGCGCGGACGCCTCACCAGCCCCCAGGCCTTGCCCTTGCGGGGCATCAGGTTCGGCGGCCCGAACTCGTCGACGCATATCACCCGCCCGTCCGTCGGCGGGGTGTCGTAGAGCGCCAGGATGCGGTGCATCTTGGTGATGAACTCCGAGTCGGTGGACGCCTTCCACGTAGTGGTGGTCTTCCAGGAGACCTTGCCGGCGCGCAGGATCCGGCGCAGGGTCTCCCGACTGATGGCCGCGGTCACCTGCTGCTTGATGAGGTGCTCGGCGAGCTTGCTCAGGCTCCAGGTGGAGAACGCGGTGATCTTCCAGTCGGCGGGGGATGTCCGGGCGATCAGGCAGATATGCTCGCGCACCTGGTCACTGATCGTCTTGGGGCGTCCCCCGCTCCATTTGGGTCCAGCGCGTCGAACCCCCGCTCGTTGAAGGCGTGGATGACATCGCGGACGTAGTCCTCGCCGACCTGCATCAGCGTGGAGTGGATAATTTCCTGTTGGTCGATCTAGCCCGGACCACTCCGGAAGTCCCCTCGTGCTCCGAACCATCCCCTCGGGCATGACGTCATTCGGCCTGGTCACCATGCCGGTGCTGCCCGCCACGGGCGTTCAGACGTGCGCGTTGGGGAACCACGACGTAGGCCGGGTCCTTGGTCGAGGCGACGCCCGCGTCGAAGGTGCCGAACCGCTGAAGGGCGCTGCCGGCCAGCAGGGCGAGCCCGGCGGCGGCAGCGGCGGGGCGGCTGCGGCGGGCGACGGTGACGGCGGCCAGGGCACCGGCGAGGGTGAGGTATTCGGATGCCCGGCGCAGCCGATTGGCCCGGCCTCTGGTGTAGGCCTTGGTCTCCAGGCCCGGCCGGTGTTCGATCAGGCGGGCGGCGACGAGTTCGGCACTCGCCCCGAGGGCCGCGAGCTGTCGGGCAGGGCCCGCCTCGTGCACGGGGGCCAGCAGCATCCCGAGCCCCGCGCCGCTCGCCGCCGCGGACCCCGCGAACAGGAAGGGCAGCTCCCGACGTGCCTCGTGCCAGGCCGGCACAGCCGTCTGGGAGAGCAGCACCGCGGTGTAGGACGCCAGAGCGGGGGCGAACGCGGCCGAGGACAGACCTCCCAAGCGGCCGACCCGAGCCGGCAGGCGGCCGGGCAGCATGGCGCGCAGGGAGCTCGGCAGCAGCTCGGTCATGGCGGCCAGGCCGCTGCCGGGTCCGTAGGCGACAAGGATCCATGTGCCGACGGACATCGGTGAACTGGGCTTGGCCACCCGCAGCATGTGGTGGAAGCGTTCGGGACGACCGAGGTCTGCGATCAACAGGTAGCTGCTGGCCAGCAGGGCACCGAAGCCGCCCAGGCGCCCGGCGCGGCAGAGGGCCGGACGGCCGGTCAGGTCGGCGCCGGCGGAGAGCAGGGCGGCACCGGCCGACAGGCCGCCGGTGAACAGGTAGGCCGGCACCTTCCACTCCCACACCGGCGGTTTCAGTACCGGCCGCCCGTAATAGGAGCGGAACTCCGAGTCCCCTGCGACGCCCTGGTCGTCGTGTCGGTCGCGGCCCGCGCCGAACGTGGGCGCATGCGGGTCCGCGGCACCCGCATCGCTGCGCGGCTCGCGCAGGAGACCGTCGTCGTCGGTCATCGGCGACCCTCCCTGACGAAGACGGCGGCGGTGGCCGCGAGCAGAGCGGAGGCCGCCACCGCGGCGTGCTTCCACATGGACGGCAGGTCACGCGTGGGCACGACGGGGTCCGGCGGCAGCCCGTAGACCTCCGGTTCGTCGAGCAGCAGGAAGAAGGCGCCGTCGCCGCCCACTCCGTCCTCGGGGTCGCGCCCGTACAGCCGTGCCTCGCCCACGCCCGCCTCGTGCAACTGCTCCAGTCGCCGGTCGGCCCGCTCCCGCAGTTCGTCGAGCGGCCCGAACTGGATGGAGTCGGTCGGGCAGGCCTTGGCGCAGGCGGGTTCGAGGCCGCCGCGCAGGCGGTCGTGGCACAGGGTGCACTTCCAGGCCCGGCCGTCGTCGGGCCGCCGGTCGATGACCCCGTAGGGACAGCCGGACACGCAGTAGCCGCAGCCGTTGCAGATGTCGGGCTGCACCACCACGGTGCCGAACTCGGTGCGGAAGAGCGCTCCGGTGGGGCAGACGTCGAGGCATCCGGCGTGGGTGCAGTGCTTGCACACGTCGGAGGACATCAGCCAGCGGAAGTCGGTACGGGTGTCCGCGCCGGTCCCGGCGCCGGGCAGGTCGAAGGAGGGGAAGCCCAGGTCGACGGGCTCGGTGCCCAGTTCGCCACCGCCCCGGGGCGCGTCCCGCACGGCCTCCGCGACCACCTCGGCCGTGTGCTCGGTGGCCGAGGGCCCGGTGGGCAGGCCGGACAGGCCGGGGTCCTGTCGTCCCAGTGGGCGTTCCTGCTCGATGAAGGCGACGTGCCGCCAGGAACTCGCGCCGAGCATGCCGGTGTTGTCGAAGGACATGCCCAGCAGGTCGAGGCCGTCGTCCGGGACGTCGTTCCACTCCTTGCAGGCGACTTCGCACGCCTTGCAGCCGATGCACACGGAGGTGTCGGTGAAGAAGCCGACCCTGGGCGGGTGGTCGCGGTGACCGGCGTCCGCGGCGGGGTCCTCGAGGGGCCCGTACAGACTGTGCTCGTCCGTCATGGGGAATCCTCCGCCCGGTGGGGTTCGGTGTGGGTCGGCCTGCGGTCGCCGCCCGTCGTCACGATGCGGGTGCCGGTTTCCGGTGTGATCCCGGCCCGGCGGCGGTAGTCCTGGACGTATTCGAGGAGGGCGGGTCCCCTGGGCCGTCGTCCGGGGCGGATGTCGCAGGTCAGGACCTTGCTCTCCTGGATCAGCACGTTCGGGTCGGCCACCACTCCGATCAGGTCGTTGACGACGTCGCCGGTGGTGAGCCCGGCGCTGCCCCAGTGGTAGGGCATCCAGACCTGGTGGACGGTCCGGTCCTCGACGCGCAGCGGCGCCATCCGGTCGGTGACGAAGACGCGGGCCTCCACCGCCGTCCGGCTGGTGATCACGTGGGCCCAGTCCAGGTGGCGCAGGCCGCGTTCGGCCGCGAGCTCCGGCGATACCTCGACGAACAGCTCGGGCTGCAGCTCCGACAGGTACGGCAGTTGGCGGCTCATGCCCCCGGCGGTGTGGTGCTCGGTGAGCCGCGACGCCGTGAGCACGAAAGGGAACACCTCCCCGTGCGCCTCGGGGGGAGCCGGGTTGGAGGGGTTGTCGCGGCGTCCGTAGACCTTCCTCGTGGGGTTGGCCTGCTGGCCGTACAGGAGGTTGCGCACGGGCGACTCGTGCGGCTCGTAGTGGGTGGGCAGCGGGCCGTCCGCCAGGCCGGTGGGCGCGAACAGCCACGCCTTCCCGTCGGACATCATGATGAACGCGTCCTCGCCGCTCAGGGCCTGCGGCCCCGATGCGCCCTCGGGAGGCCGGTAGTGGGGCGGCTTGTCCTTCTCGAAGTCCGGGGTGTCGTGTCCGGTCCACTCCCCGCGGCCCTCGTCCCACCAGACGAGGGCCTTGCGCTCGCTCCAGGGCCTGCCCTGCGGATCGGCGGAGGCACGGTTGTAGAGCACCCGCCGGTTCAGCGGCCAGGTCCAGCCCCACTCGGCGTCGTAGGGCCCCTGCTCGAAGCGGGATTTGCGGCGCCGGGCCTGGTTGGTCTCGTCGGCGTACACGCCGCTGTAGATCCAGCAGCCGCAGGCCGTGCTGCCGTCAGCCTTGAGGTCGGGGTAGCCGCCGACGGTCCGGCCGGTCCGCAGGTCGATGCCGTTGATATGGCGCAGCACGTCCGCCGCGGACGGTTCGTCGCCCTCGGTGCGGTAGTCCCAGGCAAGGTCGAGCACGGGCCGGTCGCGGTCGTCGGTCGAGCCGGCCAGTTCGTCCTTGACGCGCCTGCCGAGGTGGTGGAAGAACCACAGCTCCGACCGCTGGTCGCCGCTTGGTTCGACGGCCTTGTCCCGCCACTGCAGCATCCGCTGGGTCTGGGTGAAGGTACCGGCCTTCTCCACGTGCGAGGCGGCGGGGAAGAAGAACACCTCCGTGCGGCAGCGCTCGGTGACGATCTCCCCGGTCTCGACCTCGGGGGCGTCCTTCCAGAACGTGGCGCTCTCGATCATGGTCAGGTCGCGGACGACGAGCCAGTCGAGGTTGGCCATGCCGAGGCGCTGGAGGCGGCCGTGCGCGGACCCGACCGCGGGATTCTGACCGAGCAGGAAGTAGCCGAAGACCTTCCCGTCGACCATGTCCATGGCGGTGCGATAGGTGCCGTGATCACCGTTGATGCGGGGCAGGTAGTCGAAGCAGTAGTCGTTCTCCGCTGTCGCCGCCTCACCCCAGTACTCCTTGAGCAGGGAGATCATGTAGGCGTCGGCGTTGCCCCAGAACCCCTTCTGGTCGGGGCGGCGAATGCCGTCCAGGTAGGCGGTCAGGTTCTCGTGGGTGGTGTCCGGCATCGGCAGGTAGCCAGGCAACAGGTTGAACAGGGTCGGGATGTCCGTGGAGCCCTGGATGCTGGCGTGCCCGCGCAGGGCGTAGATGCCTCCGCCGGGGCGGCCGATGTTGCCCAGCAACAGCTGGATGATCGAACCGGTCCGGATGTACTGGGCGCCGACGGAGTGCTGGGTCCAGCCGACGCTGTACACCAGCGCGGCGGTGCGTTCCCGGCCGGAGTTCTCCGTCCAGGCCCGGCACACGTCCAGGAACCGTTCCCGGGGCACCCCGCAGATGCGCTCGACCATCTTCGGGGTGTAGCGGGCGAAGTGCCGCTTGAGCACCTGGAAGACGCAGCGTGGGTGCTGCAGCGTGGGGTCGGCGGCGATGTCTCCGGCGCCTCCCTCGATGACCGGGCCGCCGGCACCGTGCTGGTAGGCCGCGGCCTGCTCCTTGTGACGCTTCCCCGGGCGCTCCTCGGCCTCGATGCCCTCGTACATCCAGCTGGAGGGGTCGTAGGAGGCGGTGTGCGGGTCGTAGCCGCTGAACAGTCCGTCCAGGTCCTCGGTGTCCTGGTAACGATCGCTCAACAGGAACGGGGCGTTGGTGTACGCCTGTACGTACTCCTTGAAATGGAGGTCGTTGGACAGGATGTGGTTGATGACGCCGCCGAGGAATGCGATGTCGGTGCCGACCCGCAGCGTGACGTGCTGGTCGGCCAGTGCGCTGGTCCGGGTGAAGCGCGGATCGATGTGGATGACCCTGGCGCCGCGTGCCTTGGCCTCCATCACCCACTGGAAGCCGACCGGATGGGCCTCGGCCATGTTCGAGCCCATGATGATGATGCAGTCGGCGTTGATCAGGTCCTGCTGGTAGTCGGTGGCGCCGCCGCGTCCGAACGAGGCTCCCAGACCGGGAACCGTGGCGGAGTGTCAAATACGCGCCTGGTTCTCGATCTGGAGCGCGCCCAGAGCGGTGAACAGCTTTTTGATCAAGTAGTTCTCTTCATTGTCCAGCGTCGCGCCGCCCAGACTGGCGATGCCCATGGTGCGGCGGAGTGTGTTCCCGGAGTCGTCGGTGTCCTGCCAACCCCGGCGGCGGGCGTCCAGCACCCGGTCGGCCACCATGTCCATGGCCGTGTCCAGATCGAGGTCCTGCCACTCGGTGGCGTACGGCGGACGGTAGCGGACCTTCTGCTCACGCTGCGGGCCGGTGACGAGCTGTTTGCTGGCGGATCCCTTCGGGCACAGCCGGCCGCGCGAGATCGGGCTGTCCGGGTTGCCCTCGATCTGGATGACCCGGTCGTCCTTGACGTAGACGCGCTGTGCGCAGCCCACGGCGCAATAGGGGCAGACGGAGTCCGCGACTCGGTCCGCGCGGTCGGTGCGGGGTCCGAGAGCTGCCGAGCGCGGGGACTCAGCCGCCTTGCCCCGGCCAAGCCGGTCGGGGCCGGTGAGCTGCCGGTATACGGGCCACTGACCGATCCACCGTTCCATGCCCATACGCCCGCTCCTTCATGGGTGGCATACGCCTTGATCGACGCTACTCGCGCGGGGACCGAGTGCAAGTCGACGTCGGGCGGCGAGGCACCGCTGCAACGACGGCGCCGATGGATCAGTGCGGAACGCTTGACTGGTCCGGTGCTCGCGACCCCCGGCCCGTGTGAGCTGCCTCACCGATCGCTGCCGGGGCTCGCCCCTTCCCGCACCGCTGTCGCTCAAGCCGATGCCGTTGCCGACCTCAGCGGCGACAGAGCACCACCGGCGACGACGTCGACACGATCTCCGGGGTGCGCCGGGCGGAGGTCCACAGCCCGACCCTGTCACACCAGGTACGGCGGGCTGTCGCCCCGTCGGCCCCCTCCCCGGTGACCGCCGGGCCGCCGGCCTCGAACTGGAGGCGGACCAGGTGCGTCGTCACGGCAGCCGTTCCAGGGCGCGGACCTGACGGCGCAGCTCCACCCCGGCCGCCAGCATTCGGCCCGGGCCGGACCAGTACGGGGTGAAACAGCAGCCGGCCGGACAGGGCCTGCAAGCGGCGGCGCAGTGCCGTGGTGTACACCGGGCACGGCACGGCGAGCGCCGCGTACGTCCGTGTCCGGCTTCACCGGCGACCGTCGCCAGGTCCTCACGGCCGCGACGGAGGCCACGACGGGGCCGCGACGAACGGCGGGTTGCCCACGACGGCATCGCGGGAGACGCGCGGTCCGCTCAGGAGCAGGGGACCGCGATCTGGTAGGTGCGCTCCCCCGAGTCGATGGAGGGGCTGTCCGTCCAGTACGCCCCGTTCTGGAAGAACCGCATGCTGACGGTGTACTCGCCGCATTGCGACAGAGTGCCGACGTTGATCATGTCGTCCTTCGAGCCGGTGCGGGACGTCTGGCTGACCAGGTACGTGTCGTACGACAGCACCTTGCCCTTGGAGTTGCTCACCGTTCCCGTGGCGCGCCAGTTGGCCGGGTAGTTGCTGCTGGCGTTGTACCAGGCGCCGCCCCAGTAGTAGGTGTTCGTGTCGGTCTCGCCCCTGACGTGGGCTTTCTGCGAGGCGTCGACGACGAGGCACACACGGGCATCGGCGTAGGTCCAGTTCTTCGCGCCGTAGTGGCCCTCCCACGGCGTGCAGTAGGTGCCCGCGACCGGCGGTTCCGCGGCAGCCGTCGCCGACGCCGGGGCTCCTTGGAGCAGGAAGGTCGTGATCGCGGCCATGGCCACACCTGTCGCGCGCCGGGTGAGCGCCCGCGTCCGGAGATTCAAAAACAAGGGAGGTCCTCTCGAGTTCAGCGGTGTTCTTGCGCATACCGCCCAACGATCTTCGAAGGCCCGGGGCCACGCCTCTTTCGGGTGGTGGCCGGGAACTTGGTCGACGGCGCGAGGCGGCCTCGATGTCCTAGCTGTACTGCCCAGGGACGTTGGTCAACCTGGTGCGTGGCGTTCCTCGGGATCTCCTCCAAGGTGGCGACCACCACCGCCTCCACCCGGTCAACGCTGATGGCGGGTGGCCGGCCCGGCCGGGGCTCGTCGGCCAGGCCGTCCAGCCGCTCGGCGAGGAACCGCCGTCGCCACTTGCGGACCGTGTCCGCGGAAATCCGCAGGTTGCGGGCCACCTCGACGATCGGCGGGACATCAGGACCGGCACACGCCAGCACAATCCGCGCGCGTAACGCGAGCGCCTGGGCGGGGCTGGCCCGCCTCGCCCAGCGTTCCGGCACAGCACGCTCGTCATCGCCCAGCAGCAGCGGTTCCAACTTCGGACCACGACGCGGCACCGGCACCCCGGCAGAAGAACTCATACGAGATCTAACGACGGACTACCGGCGCAGGACATTAGACGGACGGCGGGGCCTCGCTGCTGTCAGCGGGTCCCGCCGGGGTGCGGCGTCGTCGGTTTCGGTCAGACGGGTGCCGGCCGGGATCGGTCGCCCGTGGGTTCGAGGCGGACGACGATGCCCTTCGACGTGGGCTGGTTGCTTACGTCGGCGACGCTGTCGAGCGGCACCAGGACGTTCGTCTCCGGGTAGTAGGCGGCGGCCGAACCCTTGGCCGCCGGGTAGGACACGACCTCGAAGTTCTCGGCCCGGCGCTCGGTGCCGTCCTCCCAGACGCTCACCAGGTCCACGCGATCGCCCTGGGCGAGGCCGAGTTCGGACAGGTCGGCCGGGTTGACGAGGATCACGTGGCGGCTGCCGTGGATGCCGCGGTAGCGGTCGTTGTCGGTGTACGGGACGGTGTTCCACTGGTCGTGCGAGCGCAAGGTCTGCAGCAGCAGGTGACCCTCGGGGGCCCGGGGGACCACCCGCTCGTTGCAGGTGAACCGGGCCTTGCCGGTCTCGGTCCTGAACACGCCCTCGTTGACCGGGTTGGGTAGCTGGAAGCCTCCCGGACGGGTCACCCGGGCGTTGAAGTCGTGGAAGCCCGGCACGATCCGGGAGATGCTGTCGCGGATGGTGTTGTAGTCGCCCTCGAACTTGGCCCAGGGGATGTCCCCCTCGCCGCCGAGGCTCAGCCGGGCGAGCCGGCACAGGATGGCGACCTCGCTCAGCAGCACGCGCGAGGCCGGTTCGAGTCGTCCCTGGGAGGTGTGCACCTCGCTCATGGAGTTCTCGACGGTGACGAACTGCTCGCCGTCGGCCTGGACATCACGCTCGGTGCGCCCCAGCGTCGGCAGGATCAGGGCGGTGTCGCCGCAGACGGTGTGCGAGCGATTGAGCTTGGTGGAGATGTGAGCGGTCAGCCGGCACGAACGCATCGCCTTCTCGGTGACCTCGCTGTCGGGCGCTGCGCGCACGAAGTTCCCGGCCAGGGCGAGGAAGACCTTGACGCGGCCCTCCAGCATCGCCTTGATCGAGTTCACCGAGTCCAAGCCGTGCGGGCGCGGCGGATCGAAGCCGAACTCCTCCTGAAGGGCGTCCAGGAAGGTGTCCGGCATCTGCTCCCAGATGCCCATGGTGCGGTCGCCCTGGACGTTGCTGTGGCCGCGCACCGGGCAGGCGCCCGTGCCGGCGCGCCCCAGATTGCCGCGCAGCATCAGGAAGTTGACGATCTCCCGGATAGTGGGAACACCGTGCTTGTGCTGGGTGATGCCCATCGCCCAGCACACGATGACGCGTTCGCTCCGCAGGACCTCGTCGCGGACCTTCTCGATCTCCTCGCGGGTCAGTCCCGTCGACGTGCGCACGTCGTCCCAGTCGACGGTGCGGGCGTGCCGGGCGAACTCCTCGAAACCGGAGGTGTGGGCGTTGATGAAGTCGTGGTCCAGGACGGTGCCGGGACTCGCGTCCTCCGCCTCCAGCAACAGCCGGTTCAGTGCCTGGAACAGGGCGAGGTCCCCGCCCGGCTTGATGTGCAGGAAGCGGTCGGCGATCTGGGTGCCCCGCCCCACGACCCCACGCGGCTTCTGCGGGTTCTTGAAGCGTCGCAGCCCCGCCTCCGGCAACGGGTTCACCGCCACGATGCGGCCGCCGTTGCGCTTGGCCTCCTCCAGGGCCGAAAGCTGCCGCGGGTGGTTGCTGCCCGGGTTCTGCCCCACCAGGAAGATCAGGTCCGCGTGGTGGAGGTCGTCGAGACTCACGGTGCCCTTGCCGACGCCCAGCGTCTCGTTCAGGGCGAAGCCGCTGGACTCGTGGCACATGTTGCTGCAGTCGGGCAGGTTATTGGTGCCGTAGGCGCGGGCGAAGAGCTGGAAGACGAAGGCGGCCTCGTTGCTGGCCCGGCCGGAGGTGTAGAAGACCGCCTCGTCGGGCGAGTCCAGCCCCTTCAGTTCCTGCGCCAGGACGCCCAGGGCGTCGTTCCAGCCGATGGGCTCGTAGCGGTCCGACCCGGGCCGTTTGATCATCGGCTCGGTGAGCCGGCCCTGCTGGTTGAGCCACATGTCGGAGCGGGCGGCCAGATCGGACACGCTGTGCTCGCGGAAGAAGTCGGCGGTGATCCGGCGCGTCGTGGCGTCGTCGTTGATGTGCTTGGCGCCGTTCTCGCAGTACTCATTGCGATGGCGCCGGCCCGGAGCGGGGTCCGCCCACGCGCAGCCGGGGCAGTCGACCCCGCCCACCTGGTTCATGGTGAGCAGGTCGACCCCGGTCTTGCGCGGGGAGGTCTGCTCCAGGGAGTACTCCAGCGCGTGCACGACGGCGGGAACCCCGGCCGCCCACTTCTTCGGCGGTGTCACGGAGAGGGAGGTCTCCGGCTCCTCACCGGGCGGGTTCTGCATCGCTTGGCCTTTCTCTTGCCGTGTGCGGTACGCGGGTCAGCCGACGGGCCACTGGGCGACACGGCTCCTGGGCGGTTCCGGGGTGTCGTGCTGAACCCGGCCGTTGCGGATGGTGCCGCGCCAGGCACCGCCCTCCTGACCGAGCCCTTCGATGAAGTGCTTGAAGCTCACCAGTTCCCCGCGCACCAGTCGCACGGTCAGCCCCACGACCCTGGACGAGCGGGTGAGGACCTTCGCGGCCCCCTGCGGTTGGAGGAGCATCCGGACCGTGATCGCGGTGCCACCGGACTCCGTCGGCCTGAACTCGACCTCGCCCTGGTGGGTGGGGTGCTGCTCCAGGCCACGCCAGGCCAGGTAGGCGTCAGGGTCCTGTTCCACGATCTCGACCGCGAAACGGTGACGCAGGGGGCCGTAGCCGATGGTCCACGCGGTGACGGTAGGCCTGATCTGCTCGACGTCGCGCACCACGGTCGAGAAGCGCGGGAACGTCTTGAACTGCGTCCACTGGTTGTAGGCCGTGCGGACCGGCACCGCGACCTCGACCGTCTCCTCGACGTGCCGCTCGCGCAGCGGACGGCGGCGTGTGACGCCGTCGCCGTCGGAGCGCATGCCCCGGGTGTTCGGCACGGCCTGCACACCGTCGTCTTCGTGCGCCATCATGGTCCTTCTTCCGGTGAGGGAGCCGGGCGTCCAGAGACCCGGCCCTCCCCTTATGGGGCAGGGCATCTCTTCCGGTTCCCCGATCCCGGGTTTTGAGTCACCCGACCGCGTAGGCGTCCCGGGCGGCCCCGAGCGCGAGAAGGTGCCGGGCCCGGCTCGCAGGAGGGGCGCCGAGCCCGCGGCTGCCTGGTGCCCAGGCGTTTCGGCACGGGCACCAGGGCGTGGCTGCTCTCCGGGCTGGCGTCGCTGCGGGCTGTTGGGCGATGCCGCGGCCCGGGGGGCAGTTGGAGGTGACCGAGCCGGTGACCGTTCAGGAACAGCCGCACGGCGTGGGGCAAGGTGCGTGCTGGTTCATGCGGCGGTGTGGTGACGCGGGGTGGCGGCCTGCCGGGGCGGCTGGTCGGGGCCCGGCACAGTCGTAGAGAACCTGCTGGTCGTGTGCCGGGGGCCGGGCCCTGAGCCTGCTCTGGTCGGGGCAGTCGCCTGGGGCGCTGCCCTCACTCTCGTGGGCACGTGACGAGGCCCAGCAGGCGGTGTTCTCAGGCTGGTTGGGCCTCTGACGGCGTGGAGTGCCGTGCCCGAAGCGCCGGACAGGCTGCCGGGGCCTGGTGGGTGTTGCGCAGGATGGCCCGGATGGTCTGCGTGTCTTGCTGCGCGTCCTCAAGGCTCTGGAAGGAAGAGGGCAGCGAAGTCCCGGAGAAGATAAGGGCAAGAGCGGGTCTCGTGGCGAACGCCCTGGCGCCCAGAGCCTGCTCGGTGCCGATGACCGATGGGATGCCCGGGTGCGGTAGCCGGCGGCGGGGGCTGCTCGGACGGCTGCGCTCGCCCCTGCCGCCGGTGTACACCTGAGCACGGCTGCGGCGGGCGATCGCGCCGCAGCCGGTCGGGAGCCCGGTCAGTTCATGCAGCCCGGAGGAATGACGGGGCTGCCCTGGCAGTTGGTCGGCGTGTTGTTCGTGATCAGCAGACGCCTGGCCTGCCACTGGGTGTTGGTCCACACACCGCCCGGAGCGAGGGTGGCGGAGTTTCCGGCGATCCGCACGTTCGATGCGGTGACCTGTCCACCCAGGTTGTAGACGCCCCCGCCCTTGCCCGCGCCCCCGGTGACCGTGTTGTTGCTGATCGACGTGTCCTTCAGGAGCAGCGGACCGTCGTTGTAGATGCCTCCGCCCCCGGGCGATGCCGAGATGATGCCAGCGGTGTTGCGGTCGACGGTCGAGCCGAGGACCTGCAGGTCGGCGTCGTTGTCGATGCCACCACCGCCGTCACCCGACGTCGCGATGTTGTCATCGACCTGGCTGTCCCGGACGACGGCCGTGCCCTCGCCGAACTCCAGGCCTCCACCGTCGAAGCTCGCCACGTTGAACCGGATCACGGACTTGCTGATCGTGGTCTTGGCCGTGCTGCCGAACTGGACCAGCCCGGCACCGAACGTGGCGGTGTTGGCCACGAGTTCGGAGTCGTTGATGGTGGCCGTACCGAGCACCCCCACCCCGCCGCCGTTGCGATCGGAGGAGTTCTCGCTCACCCGGCTGTGGTCCAGTCGCAGACGGCCACCGGACTGGACCCGGATCCCCGCGCCGAGCTCCGGCTGCCCGGTGATCCTCCCGCCCTTGACGGTCAGGTTCTGCACCTTCAGGTCCCCGCCCGCGGCCACGTCGAGGATCCGGAACGGACCGGACGCCGACGGGTCGCGTTGGATGGTGGCGTCATTGCCCAGGATGGTGATCCGACTGGTGATGGCCGGCAGACCGTCCTGGCCGGCGTAGGCGGTGGTCAGATGGTAGGTGCAGCGCGAGGCCAGGCTCAGCCTGCTGTCGTTGCGGCTGTTCGCGGTCTGGATCGCGGAGATCAGGGCGGCCGTGCTGCACGGCACGCGCACGCCGCCACCGTGGTGGACGGATGCCGACGCCACGGAAGCGTACGGGCCGGCGAGGACGACGGCGGCTCCGCCGAGGCAACAGGCGGCCTGCCGGATGAGGGCGGCTCGGCTGGGCATTGCGGTTTTCCTTCCGGCGCGGGGAGCGTCGAGGCGCGGGATGCGCGGTCGCCCAGCATCCGTGGGAGATGACGCCCCAGCCCTCGGCCACGCCCGGCCCCGGACATCTGTCCCCCTCCAGCGGGACGGATGTCCGCCGCGGGGTGCTCCACCCGGACGACGCGACGTCTTCGGCCCGCTCTGCCGGCCTCGGCCCGGACGCGCGTGATGTGGGCATGCCGGAGCGGGTACGAGTCCGGTGCCGACGAGGCAGCCGTCGAGGACGTCGGGACGGTACCGGATCTACGACGGCCGACGGGCCACCGGACGGGTGCAGGCCGACGGCCCACCGAACCATCGGGCCGCCACCAGGACGTCGACTGTACTCCAGCAGGATTTCGCTGTCTGACCTGCGGGTTTCATCGGGCGGCTGGAGTGTAGTGGGCCGCGGAGTGGTCAGGGGCTACCCGACGACGCCACGCTCTTGATCGACAGCGCCCGGAACAGAAGATCAGATCACTGCGCCGCGTGGCCCCAGCGAAGTCGCTTCCCGGACGGCGCGGGCTGTCAGCGCGTGGATCCGGACCGAGGCCGCTTCGCATGTCAGCAGGGCGTAGCGATGCAGAACACGCAAGGCGTCATGCGCCGTGCTCGGGTCACACCCGCCGAGATGGTCCAGGACCGCCTCGGTGGCCCACAGGGCCCCGGGGTGGCCGGCCGGATCCAGGAATGCGGCGATGTGCAGGGCCGGCCGGGCGAGACCAACGGGTTCGGCCGTGTCGGCTGCTTCCAGGGAGAGCAGGAGTGCGGTGGCGATCTGCCGTCCGTACTTTTCGGTGTCGGCAGAGGGCGGCAGGACAGCCGCAATTGACCGGCTGGTCCTGAATCGGTCGAGGTAGGCCGTGCAGTCCATACGCTTGTTGATCATGTAAGCGGTCGCCCCTTCCTCGTCAATCGCGGGATCACTCGTTCAGCCCAACGAGGCAGCGACGGCAGGGAAGCGGATCATCTGACTACCCAAAAGCTACCCGCCGGTTACTTTTCCCCCGGGGACAGAGGTAGGAGTCGGGGCCTTGGAGAGGGAGCGCGGACATGCATCAGCGAACGGTCGGAGAGCTGCTCTGTCCGGCCGGTCAGTCAGGCTCTAAGGATCAGTGCTGGGGGTGTGGACGGGCCCGGAACAGGGGTCGCCGCTCGGCGGTGCTACCCGGAGCGAGATGGCCGATCTCAACGCGCGTCCTGATGGCGCGGACCACCTCGGTCAGCCCCAGGACTATGGCCATGACTCCCACCACCAGGGTGAGTGTCGCGATCGTGACGAACGGCATGATGATCATCACAATGCCGGCCAGCGCGCCGAGGATGCCGAAGACCAGGTGCCAGTCGCGCGCCGGCATGTCCGGGGCGGACGCCGCTGCGGCCGTCTCCGTGGTGCCGCGCAGCAGCCAGCTGAAGCCGATCCACAGGGCGAGCAGCAGGATCGACTCCAGGGGGCCCCTGAAGCAGATCAGTCCCAGCAGGATGGAGGCCGCACCAGTGATGAAGTGCAGTACCCGAAGATGCCCAGGGACGTGGGCGCCGAAGGCGGCGGCCAGCTGGAAGACGCCGGTGACCAGCAGGTAGACGCCGAAGAGGACGCCGGCGACCCGCAGCGTCGCGCCCGGCCAGACCAGGGCGATGACGCCCAGGGTGATGCCGGCAAGGCCCATGGTGAGTAGGATCTGCCAGCCCGTGTTCGCCAGGGCAGCCACCACGCCTCCTACCAGGGGTGCCTCCGGCGTGTGCGGTTTGTCTTGCGTGTGCGGCTCGGTGCCGGGCGGGGGAACGGCGCCCGGGGAATCTGAGGGAGAGGTCATGACGCCTGCCTCCTTCTAGGAGCAGTGTGGCCACGTCAGTACACGTTCATCGTCACCCGATCGGCCCCATGCCGCTCGGTGGGGCTCGGAGCATGCGCGTGGTCCGCTGCATGCGGGCGGGACGGCCCGCGTCCATGCGCCAGTCGTTGGTGTGATCTTGCGGCATGCTGTTTGCGTGTCGAGCAAGTTGGTCGAGCGGATAGTGCCGGACGGGTTGTAGGAGCTGTTTCAGCGGGTGGCGCCGCCGGCTCCGGTGCGACCGCAGGGTGGCGGTCGCAGACGGCACGGCGACCGGGAGGTCCTGGCGGCAATGGTGTTCTCGCCACGTCAGGCTGTACGTGGAACCAGCTTCCGCCCGGCTTTGGCCCATCGGGCGTGACCGCGTTCCGCCGGTTCACCGAGTGGTCGCAGGCTCGTGTGTGGGCCAAGCCGCATCGCCTGATGCTCGACGAACTGGGCAGCCAGCGTGAGCTGGACTGGTCGCGGTGTAACGAGTACCGCGTCGTGCTTCTCGCCGTCTCGGCGGCGAAAAGCACGAATAGCGCATGAACGGCTCAAGCGGCACGGACAGGCTCAGCGAGCATGCGTCTGTGGGGTCTGCCGTGCGAGGGCGGATCACCGACTGCGTCGGCCACGTAGAAACGCGACGCAGACGGGGGGCGAGGAACGGGCGCGTGGGGAGACACGGTCGTGCCCGTCGGGTGTGGACCCTTCACCGGCGGACGGCGGAGGGCTTGCCGGTGCGGCAGACGGGTGACGGTGCTGAACCGTGCTGCGCGGCGGCGCAAATGCCGGTGGCCTGGAGCAGGTTCGGGGCGAGCCCGTGGACCCGTGGTCCGGTAGAAGATCCGCTTGCCGAGCTCGACGAGGAGCAGGTAGACGACGACCATGGCGGCCACGGCGCGCGGCCAGCAGCAGGCCGAGCAGCGGGGACCGCAGCTGATGCCACAGCACCGGCCACACCCGAGCTCGGTGGGAGTGGACGGCGTTCGGTCCCCAGCGCTTCAGCCGTCGTGCTGCCTCCTCCGACGACAGGCCGCCTTCCGGCACCTGGAGATCACGGAGCACCTGCGCGGTGTCCGAACGCGGATTCACGATCAGACAGGGCCGTCGTGCGCCGGTCGCAGGGCGTGACGCGTTCTCGGTCACGGCACGTACCGACAAGCCGCATGCATCAGCCCGGCGCACGTCACTGGCGAGAGCAGGGCAGTCGCGATCACACCCGCAGCTGGTGGCGCCCTCCCCCACCGGGCCGACGCTCCGGCGATCGCGCGTGTGGCCACCGCCTCCATGACACTCCTTCGAGAGTTGCGGCCTACGGCACCAGCTTGCAGCTCAGCCTGAGCATCCGCACCTGTGACGTACGTGGTCGTCCCGCCATCGCCGTCAAGGGCCACGGCGCCCGGACCGGTCCCCGCAACGAGTCCACCGCCGCCGGGCCCACGGCTTTTCCCATCCTGCGTGCCCCGGGGTCGGACGGCGCAAGGATCTGGATGTGGATGAGCCACGGAAGCGCGCTCACGCAGAAGGTTCGCTACCGCTCCACTGCACGGCATCAGCCACGAGGCCAGTGCCGAGGAATGAGCGGCAAGCCCTCGAAGTCTCTGCGGCCTGCTGAGTCGAGACGTTCAGGTGCCGGCCAATCATGTGAATGATCTCTTTACCCGTGGTGCCCACTTCAGCCGCGGTGTACAGATGAGAGCTCGGAGTCTTCTCCGGCGCCAGCCGATCGAGGCGGCCGATGCGCAGGGCGTAACCGGCCTCCCAGCGATATGTGCCAGCCGCCGTAGCAGGACAGAGGCCGCCTCGCGGCGGTCCATGGGGGACGGCCGAGGCATCCGCTGGTTGTGTCCACCTACTCCGATGTGGGTTGGCGGCGACTTGACGCAGCCCGTCTCAGAGGCTGGCACGTGTGACGGCAGGGAGATCACGTCTCCCCGGGGCGAGGGGTTCCTCGTTTGCCGAGACAGCGGCTGGGCACCCGGTGCCCATGGCGACGCGTCCGGTTCCGGTGCGAACCATCCTCGCCACCATCGGTCTGGTGCTCGCCACCTACGTCGTACTCGAGCTGGTGGTCCAGGCTCGCCGGGTCTTGATCTGGGCGGTCATCGCGTTGTTCCTGGCCGTCTCTCTTCATCCCGCGGTCGAGGCGCTGCAGCGACGGGTGCCGCGGTGCCGACGGTCGGTGGCCACTTTGCTGGTCTTTCTGGCTGCGGCCGCGGCCGTTGGCGCGGTGGTCGCCCTGTTCGTCATACCCCTGGTTCAGGAGGGAAGCCGGTTCGCCGGTCGTCTGCCCGTGATGATCAGGGACGCCCGGGCCGGCCGCGGGCCAGTCGGTAACCTGCTGGAGCGGATCCACGCTCTGCGGTATGTCCAGCGGCATCAGGCGCAGATTCACGCATTCGGCACCGGGCTGACCAAGCCTGCCTTGAAGTTCGTCCGCAGTGCCGCGACCACCGTGACAGGCGCTCTGACCATTTTTGTCCTGGCCTATCTGATGGTGTTGGAGGGGCCCAAGGCCATAGACCGGTCCTTGGCGCTCGTGGACGAGGCACCCGCGGCCCGCATACGCCGCGTCGGAGCCGCGTGCGCCCGTACTGTCAACGGCTACCTGACCGGAAACTTGCTGATCAGCGTCATCTGCGGGCTCCTGACCTACGTGGTGCTGCTGGTTTCCGGAGTGCCGTTCGCCGGCCTGCTGGCCCTCTTCGTCGCCGTGACCGACCTCATTCCCTTGGTGGGGGCCACCATAGGGGCTGTCGTCGCCTCCTCAGTAGCGTTCGTTCATTCCCTGCCGGCCGGCATCGGAGCCATCGTCTTCTTCATCGTCTATCAGCAGGCCGAAAACCACCTCCTGCAACCGGTCATCCTGTCTCGAACGGTCAAACTCAACCCCCTCACCGTGCTGCTGGCCATCCTGATCGCCGCCGAAGTCGCCGGGATACTCGGTGCCCTGCTGGCGATTCCCGTCACCGGCATCATCCAAGTCGTCCTCGGTGACATCTGGGCTCACCGCGGCGGTCGGCGGCTGGGGCTGCCGATGCGGCCAGACAACAGCCCCGCGAACCCCGACCGGTCCGACACCGCCGAATGACCGCCGTATGGAATCCGGCCCCCATAAGGCAGCGAGGGAGTTGTCCAAGGAGGACTCCTCCCTTCGACCTCCAAGCGGTGCCGCGGGCTACATCATGCCGGCGTAAATGCGGCGGGACGCTTCCTCGCCAAGGTCGATGGCCCGGTTCGTGGCCCGGCGCACGATGCGCTGGTGTTCCTGCGGTTTCTCGTCGTCGGCGCCGACGGGTGGCGGGCAGGCGGAGCCGGCGATGCCGTGGCGGTGTGTTCGCTTCGTCGCCGCCCGGAACTCCGGATTGTCGGCGAGTCCGGCCGCGATCCGCTCAGCCTCGGCGTCGGCCCGCTGACGGGCGTCCTGGGCGCGCTGTGGTGCGGGGAGGCGGTTCTGCTCGGTGAACCCCGTCCAGGCGTCCTGCAAATCGGCATGCCAGGCGGCTTCCTCACTCCAGCAGCGGGGCAGTCCCTCGGCCACAAAGCACATCACCACGACCGTGGTCTGCCTGGCGTGGGCGCGCGCGGCACGGCGCAGCCGCTTCAGCTCCTTTTGAGCCTCCAGGCTCAGCTCGTCCTCGACACCGGATTCGGCGTCGGACCCATCGTCGCCCCAGACGGCGAACTCCTCCGCGGCGAACACGACGCTGTCGAAGTACAGCACCCGCGCTCCGCACGTTTGGGCGATGTCGATGAACCCTTGGGCGTCGATCTCATCCCCCGTCAGCAGCACATGCCACCCCTCTCCCCCGGTACGGCAGCCAGGGGTTTCAACCCTTTCCCCTCAGCCCATGCGGGGATCTGATCGACCAGCTTCCGCAGATCAGCACCGACGGCGCGCTGAGCCGGAACCGCCGCGCGGTACTCCCTCCAACCACTCGCCACCCTCTGTAGCGAACTGACAGCAGAGAGTAGATTTCAGGTCTGACAACGGGCGGCCGCGGGGCCACCGGCTGGGGACCGTCGCCCCGCCCCGACCGCGCAGACCGCTTAATCCGGCACCGGGGACGGCGCGGGCAGCCTGGCGAACGTGAGCAGCCGGTCGACCTCGGTGAAGTCGGAGGCCGCGTACGTGCGCAGGGCCACGGCGGGGTCCCGTTCCGGGTCGGCGCCGGGCTCGTCGAGGTAGACGATCGCCTCGCGGGCACCCAGGCCGACCAAGACGTCCAGCGCGCTGCCGAGCAGGCCCACACCCATGCCCTGGCCACGGGCGTGAGGAGCTACGGTGATGCTGCGGATCAAGCCGACCCCGTCGACAGGGCCTTCGAGGGTGGCCTGGGCCAGGACGTGTCCGGAGCGGCGGACCTCCAGATGCTTGCCCCAAGGCGAGTCGGTGTCCTTCATCTGGAAGTCGGCGACATGGGGCAGGCCTGCGATGGGCAGCTCGGCCCGCAGGTACCGGCGCCCGCCTCGGATGGTGAAGCCCGCGGCCTGAAGAGCTTCCCGGGTGACCCGGCGACGGTACCCCGGCAGACCGACCAGGCCCCGGGTCACAGCGCACGCCAGTGTGAAGGCGTGCACGGGCCGACTGGCGCAGCACTCAAGCGCCTGGGCGATCAAAGCCTGGGCCGTGGAGAAGTCCTCACGGCAGTGCAGCCACAGCAGCAGCACCGTGCCGTCGCCCGGCTGCCCGGCGCAGGAGATGACGCCCGCGATATGGCCGCCGGGTGTGCACAGCACCGTGGTGATGACCGTCCCCTCCAGCGCGGCCCACACATCGAGGTCAGCAGCTGAGCGGCCGGCCACGGCATCGGCGAGCATCCACGCGGAACACGCCGGCTGGCCCGGCAGCCGGTCCGCCGCGAGCAACTCCAGCACCCCCGCCTCGTCCGCCGACTCGAACGGGCGCAGCCGCGCGGACCCCGCCCCCAGGAGGATCGTCATGCCGGCACCTCCCAGGCATGTGCAGCACTCCCCTACCCCTAGCGTCTCCCCTCCAGGCCGGCGCTGCCAGCCGTGCGGTGACCAACCGGACGACCCGCAGCCTGCCGTACCTCGGTCAAGCACCGGTGCACTACGAGCCCCGGCCGTGCGACGGCTGGTGCCGGACTCTAGGCTGCGGGGCATGAGCGAGATCAAGACCCCGACGCCCAGCGAGGCCTTCGAGCTGCTGATGGCCGGCAACCAGCGCTTCGTCGCCGGCACCCCCGAGCACCCCAACCAGGACGCCGCCCGCCGCGCCGAAACCGCTCCGTCCCAGCAGCCCTTCGCCGTGCTGTTCGGGTGTTCCGACTCCCGGCTGGCCGCCGAGATCATCTTCGACCGCGGCCTGGGCGACCTGTTCGTGGTCCGCACCGCCGGCCACGTCACGGGCCCGGAGGTGCTGGGCAGCATCGAGTTCGGCGTTCAGGTGCTGGGCTGCCCGCTGGTGATCGTGCTCGGTCACGACTCCTGCGGCGCGGTCGGCGCCGCGAGCGCCGCGCTGAAGGACGGGCAGACGTCGGGTGGCTTCGTCCGCGATGTCGTCGAGCGGGTCACCCCCAGCGTGCTGGCGGCGCGGGCCGCCGGACACGTGGAGCCGCAGGAGGTCCTCGCCGAGCACATCCGGCACACCGTCGACCTGCTGCTGGACCGCTCCCGGGTGCTCGCCGAGAAGGTCGCCGCCGGCCAGGCCGCCGTGGTGGGCCTGCGCTACCGCCTGGCCGACGGCAGCGCCCAGCTCGTCGCCTCCCGCGGCCTCGAGGTAACGGCCGCCTCCTGATCACCTGGTCCCGGGGTCATCGCTCCCTCCCCGGCCGGGGCAGGCATGCCCAGGCGCAGGAGCCCACTGGGGTGCGCTGCATGCCGCAGTCGGTGGCGTGCGCATGCACCAGGTGCAGACCTCGGCCGCTCTCGGCGAGTTGCCCGGCCGGGTCGTAGTGGTATGCGGTGGTCCGCTCCCGCCAGATCCCGTCGTCCTGGACACGGATCACGATCTTCTCCGCGGTACAGTCCAGGCGTAGGGTCACCCCGGTCGCGCCGCTGTGCAGCACAGCGTTGGTGACCAGTTCGGAGACCACGATGCGGGCGGCGTCGGCCACCTCGTCCCCCACGTGCCACCAGCTGAGCTGGGCGGTGGTGAACGACCGGGCCAGCGCGGCCGCGCGGCACTCGGCCCGCATCGCGCACACTGCCACGCAGCGCGGGGGCGGATCGCCGCGGAACCTGCGTCGCCGTCTGGGCGATGGCCGGTCCGGCCGGGAGGCCGGCTCGGCTCGTGAGATCGGCTCGGGCCGGGCGACAACCGGTCCGAGGTGACGCACAGGATGACGGATGGACATCACGACTCCGCGGGGTCGTCGATCGGCCGGTGGTCTGCGGGCGGCGGTTCGGTGGCGACGACCAGGACCTCGAGGGTGCGCGGGCCGTGTACGCCCTCCACCCGCTTCATCTCGATGTCGCTGGTGGCCGACGGGCCGGAGACGAAGGTCAGCGGCCGGACCGGATCGAGGAGGGCCATGGCCTCGGGCACCGAGCGCACGATCCGGTCGGCCGGGATCACGCACAGGTGGTAGTCGGGCACCAGGGTCAGCGCCCGGCGCCCCTGGCCCGGGCCGCCGTCGAGGACAAACGTGCCGGTGGCCGCGACGCCGGTGGCCGCGGTGGTGAGCACACCGTCGACGGCGTCCAGCGCGTCCAGGCCGACGGGCGGGTCGTCGCCGAGCACCCGAACCCCGGCCAGGCCGGCGCGCCAGGGCTCGGGGAACCCGTGCGGAACCACCACCGTGCCGGCGCCCCGCCCGGTGAGCGCCTCGGCGATCGCGGAGGGCGCGGCGGTTGCGTCAACCAGGCGTGCCGACGCGCCGTAGTCGGCGAGGCGTTCCAGGAAGAGCGCGACCGTCTGTGGGGAGCCGGCCTCCCCCTGGCGTTGCGCGCCGCCCGCGTTGCGGTAGCCCCGCGGCACCTGCGCGTACCTCTGCTCGACCGCGGACGAGTCGCCTACCGCGCGCCGGATGCGGGCCAGTACCTCCTCGCGCGCGGCCGAAGGAAATGAAGCCGTCATGGGTGCGTCCTCCTCCACCAGGTACGAAAGCTCTCCGGGGCGGGAGCCGGCAGGTCGCGCGCGTCGGTCCACCCCGCGAGGGGCCCGGGCAGTCGGCGGATCCGCCCGTTGTGGCGCACCAGCCGGGCCGCGGCGGCCGCCATGCGCTGCGCCCCGGCCAGCCGTCGGGGGGAGGACAGCGCCCAGCGTGCCGCCGCCATCGCCAGCCGTTCCGGTCCCGGGAGCGGGCGCCGACGCTTGCCGTCCACCACGCGGGCGCGCAGGTGGACCAGGACCTCGGGAATGTTGATCTTGACGGGGCAGACCTCGTAGCAGGCACCGCACAGCGTCGAGGCGTAGGGCAGCGAGCGGTCCACCGGGGAGGCGGTGCCGCGCAGCTGGGGGCCGAGGATCGCGCCGATCGGGCCGGGGTAGACAGACCCGTAGGCGTGACCGCCCACCCGCTCATAGACCGGACAGACGTTGAGGCAGGCCGAGCAGCGGATGCAGTTGAGCGCCTGCCGGCCGATCGGGTCGGCCAGGGTTGCGGTGCGCCCGCCGTCGAGGAGGACCACGTGGAACTCCCGGGGCCCGTCTTGGTCGGCCGTCCCGGTCCAGGTCGAGGTGTAGGGGTTCATCCGCTCGCCCGTGGAGGAGCGGGGCAGCAGTTGGAGGAAGACCTCCAGGTCCTGCCAGCGCGGAACGACCTTCTCGATGCCGGCCAGGCAGATCAGGGTCTGCGGGAGGCTCAGGCACATGCGCCCGTTGCCCTCCGACTCGGCCACGACGACCGTCCCGGTCTCGGCGACCAGGAAGTTGGCGCCGCAGATGCCCACCTCGGCACGCAGGAATTTCTCCCGCAGATGCCGCCGGGCCGCCTCCGCGAGCTCCTGCGGGTCGTCGCCGAGTGTGCCGGTCTCGCCAAGGTCGTCGCCGGCTGCGTGCGTGCCCATCTCGCGGCGGAAGATCTCCCGGATCTCCGCGCGGTTGCGGTGGATGGCGGGCACCAGGATGTGCGAGGGCCGGTCCTGGCCGAGCTGCACGATCAGTTCGGCCAGGTCCGTCTCGTACGCCCGGATGCCGGCCTGCTCCAGCGCGGTGTTGAGGCCGGTCTCCTGGGTGGCCATCGACTTGACCTTGACCACCTCGTTCCGGCCGGTCCGCTTTACCAGGTCCGCCACGATGCGGTTGGCCTCCGCCGGGTCGCGGGCCCAGTGCACCGTGCCGCCCGCGGCGGTGACCTGCTCTTCGAACTGCAGGAGGTAGCGGTCCAGGTGGAGCAGGGTGTGCTCCTTGAGTGCACGTCCGGCCTCGCGCAGCTCCTCCCAGTCAGGCAGCTCGCCGACCGCCTCGTCGCGCTTGTCGCGGATGGTGCGGGTCGCCTCGGCGAGGTTGTGGCGCAGTTGTGCGTCGCCGAGGGCGTCCCGCGCCGCCCGGGGGAACGCCGGCATGCCGAGGAACGTCGTGCCGTTCACCGGTGGGCCACCCCTTCTGCGGTACGGGGCGCGGACGCCGGCTCGTCCTCGGTGGACGCCAGGATCTCGGCGAGGTGGAGGGTGCGCACACCGGTGCGCAGCCGGGTCAGGGCGCCGCCGATGTGCATCAGGCAGGAGTTGTCCGTGGCGCACAGCACCTCGGCTCCGGTGCCAAGGACGTGCCGGACCTTGTCCGCGCACATGGCCACCGAGGTGTCCGCGTTCTTCAGCGCGAAGGTGCCGCCGAAGCCGCAGCACTCCGTGGCCGACGGCAGCTCCACCAGGTCGATGCCGCGTACGGCCCGCAGCAGCGCCAGAGGTTGGCGGACCGCCTTGAGCATCCGCAGCGTGTGGCAAGTGGGGTGGTAAGTGACCCGGTGAGGGAAGTAAGCCCCGACGTCCACCACGCCGAGAACGTCGACCAGGAACTCAGAAAGCTCGTACACCGGTGGGGTGTGGCGCACCGCAGCCGCCAGCCGGGTGTCGCCGGCCACCTCGGCCACCCGCCCGTGGTACTCGCGGACCATGGCGGCGCACGAGCCGGAGGGGGTCACGACGGCGTCGTAGCCGTCGAAGACCTCCGTGAAGCGGCGGACCAGCGGCACGCACTCGCGCTGGTAGCCGGTGTTGAAGTGCATCTGGCCGCAGCAGGTCTGCCCCAGCGGGAAGTCCACGGTGCAACCCAGCCGTTCCAGCAGCCTGACCATCGCCCGGCCGGTGCCGGGGAAGAGGGTGTCGTTGAAGCAGGTGACGAACAACGCGGTGCGCATGGTCTCTCCGGTACGGAAGTTCACGGGAGCATCCCCGCCAGGACGCCGGACTGCAGGTAGACCAGCGTGCACAGCGCCAGCAGCAGGCCCAGGCTCCATCTGACCGCTCCGCGCAGCAGGTCCGGCTCGCGGCCGGCCAGGCCCACGGCGGTGGCCGCGATGGTGAGGTTCTGCGGGCTGATCATCTTGCCGAGGACGCCCCCGGAGGTGTTGGCGGCGACCAATAGCGTGGGCGACAGGCCGGCCTTGGCTGCGGCAGTCTGCTGCAGGGTGGCGAAGAGCGCGTTGGCGGAGGTGTCCGACCCAGTGACGGCGGTGCCCAGCCAGCCCAGTACCGGGGAGAAGAACGCGAAGGCGGCGCCGGTGCCGGCGATCCAGGATCCGATGGTGATGGTCTGGCCGGAGAGGTTCATCACGTAGGCCAGGGCGAGCACCGCGGCGATGGTGAGTACGGCCCAGCGCAGTTTGACGAGCGTGGCGCCGAACTCGCGGGCGGCCGTGGCCGGGCTGATGCGGTAGGCGGCGGTGACGAGCAGGCCGGACAGGAGCAGCAGGGTGCCCGGGGAGGACAGCCAGGAAAGGTGGTAGACGGTGGTCGAGCTGACCTTGCCGGCCACCGTGAGGACCTGCCCGTCGAGACCGGGCCAAGGGATGTCGGCGGTCGTTGCGGCCAGCGCCTGCTGCACCGGCTTGACCAGGTTGGCGACCGAGAAGACGGCGATCACCACCAGGTACGGCAGGAACGCCATGAACAGGCGGGGGCCGGCGATCGCCTCCCGCGGCGCCTGCGTGGTGCCGGACGCCGCCGGCCGGGTCCGGGTGCCCACCGCGGCGGCGGGGCCGGGGGCTGGGGCGGAGCCTGCCGGACCGTCGGGAGCCTGCGGATGGGCGGCGCTCAGTTCGGCGCGGGCCTGCTCGCCGCCGCGCGGCTGCCACAGACGCAGGAAGACGACGACGGCGGCCAGGGCGGCGAGTGAGGCGATGATGTCGGTGAGTTCGACCGAGAGGAAGTTGGAGCTGGTGAACTGGGCCAGCGCGAAGACCGCCCCGCACACCAGGGCCACCGGCCAGGTCTGGCGGACGCCGCGCCGGCCGTCGACCAGCGCGACCAGCAGGAGCGGCACGAAAAGCGCGAGCAGCGGTGTCTGCCGTCCCACGTACGCGCCGATCTCGGTGTAGGGGATCTTCGTCAGACCGCCGGCGGTGATGATCGGTATGCCGATGGCGCCGAAGGCGACGGGGGCGGTGTTGGCCACCAGGACGGTGACCGCGGCGCGGAACGGCGCCAAGCCGACGGCCATGAGCATCACGCCGGTGATCGCCACCGGGGCGCCGAACCCGGCGAGCGCCTCCAGCAGGCCGCCGAAGCAGAAGGCGATGATCATCGCCTGGACCCGAGGATCATCGCTGATCAGGTGAAATGCCTGGCGCAGATCCTCGAAGCGCCCGGTGACGACGGTCAGCTGGTACAGCCAGATGGCGGTGACCAGGATCCACACAATCGGGAAGAGGCCGAAGGCGGCACCCTCACCGGCGGACAGTAGCGCGAGTCGGGCGGGCATGTGGTAGCCCGCGACCGCGACGACGACCGCCACGGCGAGGGAGGCGAGCCCGGCCCAGTGGGCGCGCAGCCGCGCGCCGCCGAGCAGCACGAACAAGGTGAGCAAGGGAAGAGCGGCCACGAGAGCGGACAACGCGAGGCTGCCTGCGACCGGGGAGAGGTGAGGCTGGTACATAGCGGACCCTCATTAGCTTGGTCAGACCATAGCTTGGACGGGCTCCAAAGTTAGGTCCGCCAACGGTTCCGGTCTAGAGCGTGACGCGAATTTCTTGCTTGGTCTGACCAAACAATGGGCATACATCGGGCTATTATCGAGCTGGCGGACGAACCCCCACCTTGACGAGAAGGGCTTTCATGGCTGAGCCGACGATCTGGGAACCTGTGCCGCGCTCGCGCACCTACGAGCTGGTCCTCGCGCGGATCGAGGAGCAGATCCTGGCCGGCAAGCTGCGCGTCGGGGACCGGTTGCCGCCCGAACGCGAACTCGTCGAGCTGCTCGGGGTCAGCCGCGCCGCGATCCGCGAGGCGTTGCGAGTACTGGAGGCCCAAGGGGTGCTGCGGGCCCGGGTGGGCACCGGTCCCGACTCCGGCAGCGTCATCGCCGCCATGCCCAGCGCGGGCCTGACCCAGCTGCTGCGGCTGCACATCGCGCTGGCGAACTTCCCCGTCAAGGACGTCGTGGAGGCCCGCGCCGCGCTGGAGCGGTCGAGCGCCCGCCTCGCCGCCGACCAGGCCACCGAGGCGGACCTGGCCCGAATGGCCGAATGCCTGGCGCACATGGACGCCCCCGACGTCTCCCGCGAGGAGTTCAACGACCACGACACCCGCTTCCATGTCGCCATTGCCGAGGCCGGGGGCAACCGCCTGGTCACCGACCTGACCGTCGCGGTGCGCAACGCGGTGCGGCACACCCTCTTGACGGCCTTCCACCGGATGGAGGACTGGGAGGACGAACGAGACCGCCTGCGCGCGGAACACCACGCCATCCACGACGCCATCGCGGTCGGGGACGCCGAACGCGCTGGCGACCTGGTCGAGTTCCACATCCGTCGCTTCCACCACGACGTGGTGCGAACGGTCCTTCAGTCCTCCGAAGGCGCCTTGGCCCAGTCGGCGGTCTGGGACAGCCCCCCACGGCAGCGATGAGCCGCAACGCGTGGGTCAGCAGCACCATCGACGGTCAGCGTCCCGGTGGAGACTTTTGACTGCTCCCCCTGAGTTCGGTGGTCTCGCTGAGGGTTCGCCGCTTCTTCTGCGAACGGGCTTCCTGCCCACGGCGCACGTTCACCGAGCAGGTCCCGGACCTGAGCGAACGCTACCGGCGCCGCAGCGTCGGGCTGCGGCGATGGATGCAGGCCAGCGCAACGCTCCTGGGCGGCCGCCCCGGTGAACGCCTGTGCCGCACCCTGGATCACGCTGCCCCCGCGGCACTCTGCGGCCGCAAGAGGAAGACCGACTTCTCCTGGTGCGGCCGGCCTGCCCGGACATCGCTCGTGTCCCCGTACTGCAGACCAGTACGGGGACACTCCGTTGATCACCTGTCGGTGATCGCGCCACGGGCGCCCCGCCCGTCAACGCCCGGCAGCAAGGGTGCTATCCGCTCCCACGCCGCACTCGTCAACTCGCCCCGGCGCACGGCAAGATCCATGATCAGGCACGTCCTCGTCGGCCCGGTTGGCCATGTGTGTGGCTGCTGGTCCGTACGGGTCTATGCGTCTTGTCGTGCTGGTGCGACAGGCTGGGGCTTGAGGACGACAGGTTCGGGCAGGGCACGGAAAAGCAGCCAGCTCAGGGCAGGCATGGCGATCAGGGGTGTCAGAGCCATCTGCAGGGAGGTGGAGTCGGCCAGGCGTCCCAGCAGGGGGCTGACCAGGCCGCCGATGCTGACGGTGAGGCCGAGGGTGACGCCGCTGGCGGTGCCGATGCGGGAGGGTAGATAGTCCTGGCCGAGGGTGACCTGCAGGGAGAAGGGAACATACAGGCCGGCAGAGGTGAGGGCCACGAAGAGGAACATGGCCGGACCGGGCGTGTAGATCACCCCGGCGACAGCGACGATCGAGACCAGGTAGGACCAGCGGGAGACGCAGACTCGGTCGAAGCGATTGGCCAGAGAGCCGCCCAGCACTGAGCCGACGGCACCGCCCAGGAACAGCAGGAACAGGGCGATGGTCCCTGCGGTGGTGTTGCCGTGCATGCGCTGCTGGGCGTAGAGGGAGATGAAGGTGCTCAGGCCGGTGAAGACGATGGAACGGAAGACCACCGCCAGGGACAGCTTCACGAACGACGCCACGTCGTCGGCGCCTACGCCTGTGGACATCGGGGAGGTACCGGCCTGACGTCGGCCGAGCATCTGGAGCACCGGCACGCACAGGGCGACACCGACGAGCGCGGGCAGGACCAGGACCGGTGTCCGGCGCAGTGAACCGTGTCCGACCACGAGAGACACCATGATCGGGGCGAGCGCGAAGCCGATGTTGCCGCCCAGAGAGAACCAACTCATCGCACTGTGGCTGCCCTGGCTGGCCAGCCGGGCCACGCGGGCGGACTCGGGGTGATAGGCGGCGACACCGATCCCGGAGATGGCGACGAAGACCAGAGTGAGCCCGTAGGAGCCGCTCAGGCCGCTCAGCGCGATGCCCGCGCCGCCCAGCAGGGTGCTGACCGGCAGCAGACACGGCATCGCCCAGCGGTCGGTGAGCGCGCCGAACACCGGCTGGGCCACCGACGACAGCAGGGACGCGGCCAGCACGATGCCGGACGCCACGGCATAGCTGTAGTCGCGCTCGGCCACGAAGAACGGGACCAGCGCCGCGACGGCGCCCTGGTAGATGTCGACGCAGGCATGGCCCACGGCCAGCAGAGAGATCGATGTATTCCTTCGCACCCGTCCATGCTGGGAGAAGCAGCCGGTGTCCCGCTTTCGATAGATTGCCAGGTGATGCAGAAAATCCGCCATACGCCTGTCGCGCCGACCCGGACCCAGCGTCTGCCGTCCGGCGGCGAGATCGACGCCCACCGCCATGACGACCACCAGATCGCCTACGCCAGCCAGGGCACCATCGCCGTCACCACCGACGCCGGCTCCTGGATCGCCCCCGCCACCCGCGCAATCTGGATCCCCGCCGGCACCGTCCACCACCACCAGGCCCACGGCGACCTCGACCTCCACCTCGTCGGCCTGCCCACCACCGAAAATCCCCTCGGCCTCGACAAGCCGGCCGTCCTCGCCGTCAACCCCCTCCTGCGCGAACTCATCATCGCCTACACACGCACCCCCGAGGACAACAGCCCGCCCCACCTGCGCCTACGCGCCGTCTTGCTCGATCAGCTCAAGACCTCACCCGAGCAACCGCTGCACCTGCCAACCCCCACCGACCCGCTGCTTCGGGAACTGCACGACATCCTGCGCGCCAACCCGGCGGACAACCGCTCCCTCGACACACTCGGCCGCCAGATCGGCGCCAGCGCCCGCACCCTCTCCCGCCACCTCCGCGACGACCTCGGCCTCACCTACCTGCAGTGGCGCACCCAGATCAGGCTCCACCAAGCACTGATCCTCCTGGCCGACCACACCCCCGTCACCACCGTCGCCCACCGATGCGGCTGGTCATCCGCCAGCACCTTCATCAACGTCTTCCGCCGCACCTTCGGCCACACCCCCGGCTCCCAGCCCGGCCTCTGACGGAGGACCCTGCCGACTCGGGGTCCGCCAAGATCCTTTTTCAGACACGGCCTAGACCGACCTAGACCGCAAAAGCAGCCCGCCGGCCGTCCACGCTGAAGACGCCATGCCGCAGGGCAGCACGGCAGCGGCGACGGTCCACCCGGGCGGTGCCCGGCAACTGCGCCATCCGGCTGGTTTTCACGTCGATGAACAGCGGGCCCGCCCGGCCCCGGCGCCGGCACGACCAGCCCGGCGACCACAGCGGCGCCGCACCACCGGGCCGCGGACCGCGGACAGGCACGCCCCGGGCGCGGGCCGCCCCGCCGAGAGCAGCCGTCCCCGCTGCGGAGGCTGGTGGTCTTCCCCGCAGCGGGGGCTGGTGGCGAGGTACGACGTTTTGCTGCGCCGGTTCCGTCCGGCCGTACCCAGCGGCGGGCAGGGCGGGCGCCGCAGGAACCGCGGGCCGGTGCCGTGCACCCCATGCGCCACCGGCCGCAGCCCAGCCCCGACAGCAGCGCCCGCCGTGCCCGGGGACATGGATCCGGCCACGGCGGCTGCGGGCCGGCCACCGCGGGAGCGCATGCGCTGCCCGCGGCGCGTTGCGCAGCGGGCGGCAAACCTCACAAGACCGCGAGCGCGACTGATCGTCCTGGTCCTGCCCATGAGCAGGGCGACCCCTATTCCACCGGCCCTGCCGCATCCACCCTCCCTCGGGAGCCGTCCAGTCAGCCAGCTGCTGCGCTGCCATGACCGGATGGGCAGGCACTCACCCCGAGACATCACTCTTCCGGGTGTATGTGCGACATACATCCACACATTGGTTCTGGAGAAAACCTGTTCCGGTCGCAGTAGACATTGCCTTGTCGCAGGGTTATGCTTCCACTGCTACCCAGGAAGTCGATAAGGGCATGGCAGAGATGAACTGCCGCCCATGCACGTCAAGCAGGGCGCAGCCCCACGGGGGGCTGTAAGCAGTACCCGCGGTATCCAGCAGTACAACCGAGTAACCAAAGTAAGGAGCAGAACGCCATCAGGATCGCCCGGGCGAGGAAGGCATCCGCCCGGGTACCGCAGGCCCCGGATTGGAAGGTGGTCCCCGGTCACGCATCCGCGATCCCCGCAGCTCTGCCCTCCCAGGCGGAACCTGCGGCCACAGAAGGCCGGCGCAGTTCGCCGGTAGATGGTGTTGAAAGCTCGGGGCCCGGATGCCGCACGGCACCCGGGCCCCCCGACGCATCCCCTGAAAGAAGAGGTCTATGCCCCCTGCCAGTCCCCGGCCCGTCGGCAACCTCGACGATGACGACTACCCCGCTTACACCATGGGCCGGGCCGCCGATATGCTCGGCACCACCCCCGCCTTCCTCCGTGCCCTCGGCGAACACCGCCTGATCACCCCCCTGCGCTCCGAAGGCGGCCACCGCCGCTACTCCCGCTACCAGCTGCGCATCGCCGCCCGCGCCCGCGAACTCGTCGACCAGGGCACCCCCATCGAGGCCGCCTGCCGCATCGTCGTCCTCGAAGACCAACTCGAAGAAGCCCAGCGCATCAACGAGCAAATGCGCACCCAAGGCCCCGAGCCACAGTCGAAGACCTCAGCCTGACTGATGACGCGCCTTGGTTGGTGACTCCTCCCCCGGCTGAAGCCGGGGGCTTTTCGTTACGCCGGGAGCGAGCCGTGGCGGAGCATCCGGCAGGCGATGCAGCGCAAGAAGCACCGACTTGCCGCCGCCGGTGGAGGCGCTGACCAGGATGTGCGGGGATTCGGCGTCCAGATCGACGCAGAGACCCGGGCGCCGGCGCCGATCGCGATGACCGGTGCGCACTGCGGAGCCTTGGCCACCGGCTCGCGCACCTCGGGGCCCTCGAAGAGGGCCTTCGCCGGGGCCTTTCGGGTCATGTTCACCCGGCACGTACGGCTTGCGTCCGGCCCGGTGCCAGGAGAACGGCACGCCCTGCAGGGCGAGTGTTCGAACATCAGGGATGGGGCGGACGCTTCCACCTGCTTGCCGAACGTCGTCTGCGCCATCGGCCGTGCCCTTTGGGTGTGCTTGCTGGCACCTCACACCCGAAAGCGGACACCGACGCCAGGACGGCGTGCCTGGGGATGGATTTCCGTGTGTCTGGGCGGGCGGATACGCCCTTGCCGGGTGAAGCTGGAGGCGTGAGCATCGGCAGCGAGCACCCGGTAAGTGCTGAGCAGATCCATGCGGCGCTGGCCGCTCTTGCGGCTGAGCCGGCGGCAGGTGCGAAGAAGCGGCCCGAGGGCCCGCAGGAAGCAGACCGCCTGCACCTGCTGGGCAGTCTGCTGGCGAAAACGGAGCTTGAGATCACCGCCGCAACCCGTCTGACCGAGGAAGGGGAGATGGAGGACGTCCTTGAGACGTTGCTCGGTTGGGGGGAACAGCTAGGAGCGGATCCTGCTCTCGCGGTCAACGTCCTGACGAACCGGCTGCAGCGCACCGCACTGCAGGTCTCCGAAACCGAGGCGGAAGAAGTGCCACCGGGCCGGGAGGCCGCCTTCGCCGCCGTCATGACAGCGGTGTACGCGCTCAGCGCCCAGCTGCACGCCGAGCGCGGCGACACAGAAGGAACCCGACACGCTCTGAGCGGGGCGGAAGAGGCCCTCATCGACATCCTGCACGGCATGCATGACCTGCGCGTCGCCATCGGCGACGCGCCCGGTCCCGAGAACGAAGCCGACAGCTGACCCGCTCGGCACCTGACACCCTCAACAGCCTTCACCGACGGGAGCCGGTACGGGGCCGCAGTGCGTCCCCCGACATCCTGTGCGCCCGCAGACTCCCCCGCGCGGCCGCCATGGCCAGGACCGTGTCGAGCTTCACGAAAGGACCGACCGGAATCCAGGGGAGCGCAGCTCGTCCCCGGGCCGTGTCCACACCGCCCATGCCGGGTCCCCCATGGTCAGGGGCGGCGCGAGCGCGGCCGGATGCGGTCGCGGGTGATCACCGGCCGCGGTCTCGGCGGGCCCCTGCCGCCGAACCTGCCCGCCGGACGACGAGGGGGTGCCGTCTTGTGCCGGACATGCCCGGGTGGGCGCCGAGACAGCGCTCGGCGCCCACCGGGCGCAAGGAAAGGAGCGGGGCAGGGGCCGGCCCGTGGTCGGGGGTTGCCCGGGCGGTGAGGCGTCGCCGCCCCGCCCCGGATCAGTTGGAGGCGTGGCTCGGGCTGGTCTCCGGCGCCACCGGCCACGCCTTCGACCTCGCCGCTTTACTCGCGGACTTCCACGACGCCCATCCCTCGGCGGAGGTGGCCCTCACAGAGGACGCCACGGAGCGGATGCAGGCCGCGCTCCTGGCCGGCGAACTCGACATCGCCGTGCCCCGGCTCCTCGACCACCGAGACGAAGTAACGAAGCTGAGGAAGTTCCATAACTAGCAATTCTAGTTACCAGCGAAACCATCTATTGGAGATATGTAGCAGTCGGCGGCACGCTTGATCGCATGGAAAACGCGACACCCCGCAAGGGGAAAAACACCGAGGTCAGGGCCGCGATCGCAGCGGAACGCCGGGAACTGGCGGACCTGCTCGACGGCCTGCGAGCCGACCATTGGGACGGGCAGAGCCTCTGTGCGGGATGGCGGGTTCGCGAGGTCGCAGCGCACATGTCGATGGGGTTCCGGCTCTCCCTGCCCACGACGCTCGGCGAGCTGGCCAAGGCGCGCGGCAACCTTCACCGCATGACCGACAGGGTCGCGCGCCGGGATGCAGCCGCCCACTCCACCACCGCACTCGCCGCCTTCCTGCGGGACAACGCCCACCATCCATGGACACCCCCGGTCGGCGGGCTCACTGCGGCACTCGGCCACGACGTCGTGCACGGGCTGGACATCACCGTCGCCCTCGGCCTCGACCGGCGCGTCCCCGAGAACCGGCTGCGCATCCTGCTCGATGGCATCCGGCCCAGCACCCTGAAGTTCTTCGGCGCCGACCTCGACGGAGTGCAGCTGTGCGCCGAGGACCTCGACTGGTCCTACGGCTCAGGCGCGCCCGTGTTCGGCGCCGCCCAGGACCTCCTGCTGCTGGCCTACGGCCGCAGACTCCCAGACGGCAAGCTCCGAGGAGCAACGAGCAACCGCTTCACCCGACCCGCCAAGAAAGCTTGACTTCCTCCCCCGCCTGAAGGCGGGGGATTCCAGCGGTCACCCGCTGGGCTTCCTGCTTCACCGACGACCGCCCCGTCCGGGAGGACTCCC
>NZ_JBEYWX010000037.1:0-59372 GCF_040644655.1 Streptomyces sp. NPDC046931 | reverse complement strand
GGCGAGGGGGGATGGTCGCCGCGCTGAGCGGGCGAGGGGGGATGGTCGCCGCGCTGAGGGGGCGAGGGGGGATGGTCGCCGCGCTGAGGGGGCGAGGGGGAATGGTCGCCGCGCTGAGCGGGCGAGGGGGGATGGTCGCCGCGCTGTCCCGGCGAGGGGGAATGGTCGCCGCGCTGAGCGGGCGAGGGGGGATGGTCGCCGCGCTGGCCCGGCGAGGGGGAATGGTCGCCGCGCTGTCCCGGCGCGGGGAACGGTCGCCGCGCTCACCGGTGCGTCCCGCCGCCGTCCCGCCGACCGGTGCCTGGCCTGGTTTCGCCGACGTCTCCCGGGGTACTCGCCAGCTCGCCCGGAAGGGGCCCGTGACCCCGCTCGCGGGCCCCGTTCGCCCGGCGAGCGAAGGAAGAACGGAGTAGGCGCCGTGACCGAACAACGGCAGCAGGGTCCCGGCGAGAAGGCCCGTCCGATCCCGCGGGACATGCCGGACCAGCAGGCCCGCAACGTCGAGGATCCGTGGGACGTCCGCACCGCCCAGGAGGAGAGCGAACGCACGCCGGACACCGGCAAGTCGGCGAATGACGTACCCGACACCGACGAGGCGGGCACCGGCCGGCAGGGTGCCCCCCAGTCGGGCACGGTCCACCCCGAGCACCCCGTCCCGGACGAGCCGTCCGACTGACCCGCGCCGGCCCGTCCCTCGACCGACCGGGGCCGGTCGCAGCCGGTACTTTCCGTCTCAGGAGCGGTCCGCGAACGCGTCGACACCGGTGAGGTCGGCGGACAGCTCCCACAGGCGCGCGGCCTGCTCGGGGTCGGTCGCCCAGTCCTTGACTCCACCCCGCCCGCCGTCCACCGGCGCGGGTTCCGCGATGTCACAGTCCTCGCAGTACACCCCGCCCATGCCGATGAGCCGGGGCGAGGTCGCGGCCCACACCTGGGTGGCCGCTCCCTGCTCGGGGGTCTTGAAGGCGCCGGGGTCCACCAGCGCGCCGGTCTCGTCGACCCAGCCGCGCTCGATCATCTCCTCCCGGGTGAGATGGCGCTGGAGCGGGGTGAGGATGCCGCCCGGGTGCAGGGAGAAGGCGCGTACGCCGTGGTCCCGGCCGAGCCGGTCGAGGTGCACGGCGAACAGTACGTTCGCGGTCTTGGCCTGCCCGTACGCCTCCCACTTGTCGTAGCCCCGCTTCCAGTGCGGATCGTCCCAGCGGATCGGGGAGCCGTGGTGGCCCGCGGACGACACCGACACGACCCGGGCCCCGCCCGGCTCGATGGCCGGCCACAGGCGGTTGACGAGCGCGTAGTGGCCCAGGTGGTTGGTGGCGAACTGTGCCTCCCAGCCGGGGCCCACCCGGGTCTCCGGGCAGGCCATGACGCCGGCGTTGCCGATCACCAGGTCGAGGGTGCGGCCGGAGGCGAGGAAACGTTCGGCGAAGGCGCGCACGCTCTCCAGGTCGGCGAGGTCCAGCTCGTCCACCTCCACCCGGTCGAGTCCCGCCAGGGCCTCCTCGGCGGCGGCGCGGCGCCGCGCCGGCACGATGACCCTGGCGCCCGCCTCGGTGAGGGCCCGCGTGGTCTCCAGGCCGAGCCCGGAGTACCCGCCGGTCACGAGCGCGAGCTTGCCGGAGAGATCGATTCCCTTGAGAACGTCCTTGGTTGTGCTCCGAGCGCCGAAGCCCGAGCCGATGCTGTGCTGTGCTGTGCTCATGCACCGCACGCTACGAATTGAAGAGCACTCGAAGTCAACCGGGCACCGGAACCGGCGTAAGCACCGGCCCTCTTCCGGCCCGGGACGAAGAAGAGCCCCGACCGGACGGGGGGATCACGGTCGGGGCGGTCTGTGGTGGGCGCGGACGGCGGTCGCCTCTCGGCGAGATGCTCCACAGGGCTTCAGCCGAACGATCGTCCCTGTGGGCGAGAGATGAGGCCCGGGGACACTGTCCCGTCCGTTCCCACGACTAGTTCAACAGGAAACTACTGGTCGGTGTTCCGGAAAACGGCCCCTCTCGACGTGATCTGTGTCACCTCCGGTACGTGGACCGCAGGCCTACGCGTCCGGTGCCAGCGGACTGTCCCCCAGCATGGCCAGCAGATGCGCCGGATCCCGGTAGACGGCGCGGGCGCCCGCCTCCCGTAGATCCGCCACCGGAATACCGCCCGACAGCAGGCCGACACAGGTCACCCCGGCCCGGGTGCCCGCCTTCATGTCCCACACCGTGTCACCGACGAACACCGCCGACTCCGGCGGCACCCCGACCAGCTCCAAGGCGTGCTCCACGGGCTCGGGCGCCGGCTTGCCGGTCTGCACGTCATCGGAGCTCGCCGTCGCCGCGATGGCGTCGTCCGCCCCGATCGCCCGGCGCAGCGCCGACAGCTCCCGTCCGCTGGCGGACGTGGCCAGTACGACGTTCCACCCGTCGTGGTCGAGCCGCCGCAGCAGCCGTCCGGCGTCCCTCAGCGGGGGCAGTCGGTCGAAGAACGTCCCGTACAGGGCTTCGTGCGCGGCGACCAGCTTCTCGATCTCGTCCCGGTCCCGGCCGCCCAGGAGATGTGCGATCAGATCCTCGGACCCGAGGCCCACCGAGCGGTGGATCGCGTGCATCGGCACCTGATGACCTGCCTGCCGGAACGCCTCCCACCACGTCGTGACATGCAGATGGTTGGTGTCGACGAGAGTCCCGTCCACGTCGAAAACGGCCGCCCGTCCCATGATCTTCCTCCCTCATGTACGGGCTCGGGTACCACGGTGCCCGCCCGTCACACGCGCGGGCACCGTCCGCTCCCTGGTCCAGGTCAGCAGCTCGTCCCGGGTCCAGGTGGTGATCACGCGCTCGGCGGGCACCCCGCACTCCTCGGCCCGGGCGCAGCCGTGGATCTGCCAGTCGAGCTGCCCGGGCGCATGCGCGTCGGTGTCGATCGAGAACAGCACGCCCGCCTCCACCGCCCGTCGCAGCAGCCGGCGCGGCGGGTCGAGCCGCTCGGGCCGGCTGTTGATCTCCACTGCCGTACCGGACTCGGCGCACGCGGCGAACACCGCGTCCGCGTCGAACTCCGACTCGGGGCGCCCGCGCCCCGTGACCAGCCGTCCCGTGCAGTGGCCGAGCACGTCGGCCAGCGGATTGCGGACGGCGGCGATCATCCGCCGGGTCATCGAGCGGGCATCCATGCGCAGCTTCGAGTGCACCGACACGACCACGACGTCCAGCCGGTCCAGCAGTTCCGGCTCCTGGTCCAGGGAACCGTCGTCGAGGATGTCGCACTCGATACCGGTGAGCATCCGGAACGGCGCCCACTGCTCGTTGAGCGCGGCGACCACCTCCAGCTGCTCCCGCAGCCGCTCGGCGGACAGCCCACGGGCGACGGTGAGGCGGGGGGAGTGGTCGGTGAGCGCCGCCCACTCGTGCCCGAGCCGCGCGGCCGCTCGGCCCATGTCCTCGATCGGGCTGCCGCCGTCCGACCAGTCGGAGTGCAGATGGCAGTCGCCGCGCAACAGCGCCCGCAGACGCCCGCCGCCTTGCGCCAGCGGCGTCTCGCCCTCCCGCTCCAACTGTTCCAGATAGCCCGGGACCCGCCCGGCCAGTGCCTCCCGCACCACCTGTGCGGTCTTGGGTCCGATCCCGCGCAGCGACTCCAGTGTCCCGGCAGCCGCCCGCTCGGCGACCTCGTTCTCCGGAAGCGCCGCCAGCACGGCGGCCGCGGTGCGGAAGGCCCGCACGCGATACGTCGGCGCCCCGGCGCGCTCCAGTAGGAACGCGATACGGTCCAGCGCTGCGACGGGGCCCATCGGCACCTCCTCATGCCCAGCCTTGCCCAGGCGTCCCCGGCGCGCACGGCGGGCGCTCCCCGGATGTCCTTCACCCGGCCGGACCAACGGGGAGGGCAGGCCGTCAGCGCCTGGGCAGTGCGGCGCCGGCAGGGGTGGGGGAGCCCTCGGGGCGGGGGGCTGCCCGAAGCGCTCCTGATTGCCGAGGGCTCTACGCTCTATTCATGACCGAAATCGCGAGCCCCCACATCTCCCATCCGCGGATCACGGTGCTCGGGGTCCAGCCGGGCAATCCGCCGTTCCGAATCGTGGAGATCGACGGCCAGGTGGTCGCCGAGGCGAGGTCGCTCACCGACGTGCTGGCGGTCGCCGCGGAGGCCGGCATCCCGGTCCACGACCTCGACGACCCCGACGTGGTCCGATGGGTGGGTGGCGACAAGCTGACCTGGAGGCTGCACTAGGCCCTGTCCTCACCCTCGCGGCCCTGTGGTCACCCTCCCGCAAGGCGAGGTCCCGCGGCACAGCACGGCTTGCCGCGCGGCCCGTGCGGCGCGGCAGCCGGACGCCGGCGCACACGTACGGGCGGGCCCCGTCACCTTCGCCGAAGCCCGCCCCCGAGTGCGTCCGCGATGCCCGCCGGACGAGCGGACGATCGGTCAGCCGACCGTCCATTTCTGGTTTGCGCCACCGGAGCAGGACCAGATCTGCAACCGGGTGCCGTTCGCGGAGTTGTTGTCGGTCACGTCCAGGCACTTGTTCGCCTGCGGATTCACAATGTCGTGGGCCGCGGTGACCGTCCACTTCTGGTTGGGTCCGCCGGTGCAGTCCCACAGTTGCATCTTGGAGCCGTCCGCCGTGCCGTTGCCGACCACGTCCAGGCACTTGCCGAGCGCCCTCAGGGTGCCGTCCGACGCCACCGTCCACTTCTGGGCCACCGTGCCGTTGCAGTCGTACAGCTGGACAGGTGTCCCGTTGGCGGAGTTCGCGCCCGCCACGTCCGCGCACTTGCCCGCGAGCCCGGTGATAGGGACGCCCGTGCCGCCGCCGGGGCTGTCACTTGTCGTCACCTTCACCGAGTCCACGACGAGTTGCTGCGGGAACGCCGTCGAGCCGTCGGGGTCGCCCGGCCAGTAGCCGCCGACGGCGAGATTGAGGATGAGGAAGAAGGGCTTGTTGAACACCCAGGTCCTGCCGCCCAGATCGGCCGGGGTGCGCCGCTGGTAGACCGTGCCGTCCACGGACCAGGTGATCGAGTCGGGTGCCCAGTCCACGGCGAAGGTGTGGAAGGCGTCCGCGAACGCCTGGCCGTTCGGCAGGGAGTAGGCGGCGCCGATTCCGCCGGAGCCGGAGTAGCCGGGTCCGTGGATGGTGCCGTGGACGGTCCCCGGCTCGTAACCGACGTTCTCCATCACGTCGATCTCACCGCTGTCGGGCCAGCCGACCTGCCCGATGTCGCTGCCGAGCATCCAGAAGGCCGGCCACATGCCCTGTCCGCGCGGAATCTTCATCCGGGCCTCGACATGGCCGTACTGCGCCGTGAACTTCCCCGAGGTGTTCAGCCGGGCCGAGGTGTACTGGCAGGTGCCGTACCAGCACTGGTAGTTCGCCGGGTTCTCACGACGGGCCGTGACGACCAGATGTCCCTGACCGTCCAGTGCCGCGTTCCTGTTGCCCGACGTGTAGTACTGCCGCTCGTGGTTGTTGACGTTGTCGCCGGTCTCCGTCTGCCACTTGGAGGAGTCGACGGCGGCACCCGCCGGCCCGTCGAAGGTGTCGGAGAAGACGGTCGCGTCCGCCGCCTGCGGGGCCGCGTGGGCCACGGGTGTGAAGGTGGACGCGGTGAGCACCGCGGAGAGAGCTGCGAGGAGACATCTGCGGAGCAGGCGTGGGCTGTCCATGAGCTCACTTTCCGTACGGCCGCCCGGACACGGGCGGGCCTACTCGGGTGGGGGGTTGGCGGCGCAGCCGCAGGTGCCGGCCGCGCCGGAGGAAAAGTGCTGATTCAGTTCTTGATTCAAGAGGTGAGTTAAGGGGGCGTCAAGACTTGGTACGGACCGGGATCCGGCCTCTTCGAGTGTTCAGTCCTTGCCGCCGCGCTGCCGCACGCGTGCGTGCACGGCTCGCCCCAGCCGCCGTCCGAGCAGCAGATACCCGACCAGCGCGCCCGTCGTGTTGAGGATGACGTCGTCGATGTCGAACGCACGGCCGGTCACGAGCGCCCCCTGGGCCAGCTCGACCAGCAGCATCACGATCGCGGTGACGAGACCCACGCGCAGGAGGCCCCGGGTGCCGGGCGCCAGGACCGGCAGGAGAATCCCGAACGGCACGCCGAGCAGGATGTTTCCGCCGATCTGCCGGACGGCGCCCCGCGCCGCGGGCTGCTCCAGATAGGCGCGCAGCGAACGGCCCGGGTGCAGATTGCTGTGGACCAGAGCCCGGGAGGCGGGCGACGGCTCCAGAGTCATCCGGGCCAGCGCCGCGGCGAAGCCCACCATCGCCACGAAGGCGAGCGCCATGACCAGCAGCCGGACGGGGAGCGGGAGCGGTCGCCGCTCCCGTGGTGCCTCCGTGACCCGGCGGCGACCGGATTTCGCGATACGCGCGCCGAACGCTGTACGTGCCATCCCACCCTCCCGATTGCAACGCTCCTCTGGCTAGGGCCTGTTACCCCCGATGGGTGCGCTGATGCCGGGCCGTGCCGGGCCCGGGGGAGTCGTCGGCCCCGTGCGGCCGAGGTGTGCTGCCGGCGGTTTCCGTTCCCGCGGGCGGGGCACTCCGTGCAGCAGCCGCTCGCGCGCCGCCGCTGCGCGGGCGCACCACGATGCTTGGATGACATGTCGGACATTCCCGGACCTGGTGACGGGTGGAGGTGGGCATGAACGCGCGTACGGCACTGGTGACCGCGCTGGAAGTGCTCGGCTGGTGGGCCGCCCTCACCCTGCTCTGGCTCGTCCTCATCAGCACCGTCGACACCCTGGAGTGGGCGGTGGGGACCTCCGCCGCGCTCGTCGGCGCGGTCACGGCACGCGCCGCACGACGGGCGGTAGGCGCACGGTGAACGGCTGGACCTGGACGGCGACGGTCGCGCTCGGCGTGGGCGTCGGCGCCGCCGTGTGGGGCGTCGCCACCGGGCCGCTGCGCCGCCGCGTCGTCGCCCAGAACCTGTGCAGCGCGCTCGCCGCCCCGGGAATGCTGCTGCTCGCCCAGGGCTACGGGCGCCCCGCATACATCGACCTCGCCCTTCTCCTCGCGCTGCTCGGCCCGGTCGGCACCCTCGTCTTCGCCCGGCTGCTCGCCGACGACCTCGCCGACGACCCGCCTCGGGCCCAGGCCGTCACCCTCGCCGTCGCGGGATACGGGGCCGTGGTGGTGCTGGTTCTGTGCGCCGTCACCGGCCCCGGGCGGGCGATGGTCAAGCTGCTGGTCATCGGGGCGCTCCTGATCGGCGGCAATCTCGTGGCCTCACGGGCGCTGTCCGGCGGATTCCCCGGGAGCCGCCGTGGATGACCCGCTGATCGTCGTCGTCCTGCTGCTGGTCGCCGCCGCGGCGACCGCGGCAGTCGCCGTGCGCGACCCCGCGCGCCAGGCACTCGTCCTGGCCGTGCTCGGCGTCTGCCTCGCCCTGCTGTTCACCGTCACACAGGCCCCGGACGTGGGCCTGTCACAGCTGGCCGTGGGGTCCGCGGTGACCCCGCTCCTGATCATGCTCTCCGTGCGCAAGGTCAGACGGAGGCAGAAGGACGGGAAGGGGAAAGCGCGATGACGCGGCGGGTGCGGATGATCGTCCTGGCCCTCGGCGGCGCCGGCCTGGCGGCGCTGCTCGTCGCCGCGTGCCTCGGCCTGCCGGGCTTCGGCGGCGACCGGCACCCCTACGGCGACCGGGCCGTGCAGGCATCCCTGGCCCGGCGGACCGCCAACGCCATCGGCTCCGTCAACTTCGACCAGCGTGCCTTCGACACGCTCGGCGAGATGAGCATCCTGTTCACCTCCGTCGTCGGCACCGTGGTCCTGCTGCGGCAGACCCGCGACGAGAAGCGCGGGCGCCCACAGCCGCAGGAGGTCGCGCTGCCCGTCCGCCGGTACGCGCTCGTCGTCCTGCCCGTCGCCCTCGTCTGCGGCCTCTATGTGATCGCGCACGGCCAGCTCAGCCCCGGCGGCGGCTTCCAGGGCGGAGTCGTCGCGGCGACCGCCCTGCACCTGCTCTACCTGGGCGCCGACTACCGCGCCCTGGAACGCATCCGGCCGCTCGGCCTGTTCGAGGTCGGCGACGCGCTCTCCGCCTCCGCATACCTGGTGACCGGGCTCGCGGGCGTCCTCGCGGGCACGGCCTTCCTCGCCAACACCCTGCTTCCGTACGGCACCTTCAACACGCTGTCGTCCGGCGGGACCGTGCCGCTGCTCAACGCCGCCATCGGCATGGAGGTCGCCTGCGCGGTCGTCGTCCTGCTCGCCCACTTCCTGGACCAGGCCGTCGAGATCGAGGAGGACGACGGGAAACCATGACCGTACTGCCGTACCTCGTCGCCGTCTGGATCTTTCTGATCGGCTGTTACGGCCTGGCGACCAGCCGCAACCTCATCCACGCGGTCGGCTGCCTCGCCGTCTGCCAGTCCGCCACCTACGTTCTGCTGCTGGCCGTCGGCTACCGCGCCGGCGCGACCGCGCCCGTCTACTCCGACATCAAGCCCGGATCACGGCCGGTCGTGGACCCGGTGGTGCAGGCCCTCACCCTCACCGACATCGTCGTCGGCGCCACCGTCACCGCCCTGCTGCTCTCCCTCGTCATGCAGGTCTCCAAACGCCATGGCACGGTCGACCCGGACGAACTGCGGGAGCTGCGCGGCTGATGAACCACCTGCTGCCGTTGCTCGTCGCCGCCCCGCTGCTCGGGGCCGGCCTGCTGATCGCCTGCGGACGCCGGCTGCCGCGCATCGCCGCCGAGAGCTTCGGCTGCGCCGTCTCGGCCGCGACCGCGGCCCTCGCGATCTGGCTGTCCCTCAACTCCGCACCCCCGCTGACCGAATGGGTCGGTGCCTGGACGCCCCGCAACGGCACGAGCGTCGGGATCGTCCTCGTCGGCAACGGCCCCGGACTCGGCATGGCGGCCCTGGCCTCCCTGCTCACCCTGGCCTCCCTCGCGTACTCCTGGCGCTACTTCGACGAACCACCCCGCCGGCACGCCGGTTCCTACCCGGCCCTCATGCTGCTGTTCCAGGGCGGAATGTGCGGGTTCGCGATCACGGGCGACCTGTTCAACGCCTTCGTCTTCTTCGAGCTGATGAGCGCCGCCGCCTACGCCCTGACCGGTTACCGCGTCGAGGAGGCGAAAGCCGTACAGGGCGCCCTGACCTTCGGCGTGATCAACTCCCTGGGCGCATACGCCATGCTCATGGGCATCGCGCTGCTCTACGCGCGCACCGGCGAGCTGTCCCTGACCCACATCGGCCGGGGGCTGGACACCCACGGAGGCCCCGACGCGCTGACCCTCGCCGCCTTCGTCCTCGTCCTGACCGGGCTGCTGGTGAAGGCCGCCGCCGTGCCCTTCCACTTCTGGCTGCCCGACGCGCACGCCGTGGCGCCCACCCCGGTGTGCATGCTGCTGTCCGGCGTCATGGTCGAACTCGGCGTCTACGGAGTCTGGCGCGTCTACGGCACCGTCTTCTCCGGACCGGGCGGGATCCCGGCGGCCGACCTGGAGCGCGCGCTCACCGTCCTCGGGGTCCTCACGGGCGCGGTCGGTGCGCTGATGTGCTGGTACCAGCGGCATGTGAAGCGGCTCCTCGCCTGTTCGACCATTGCTCACGTGGGTCTGTTCCTCGTCGGTATCGGCTCCCTGCTGCCCGAGGCCGACGACGGGGTCGCGCTGTACCTCCTCGGTCACGCGGGCGCGAAGGCCGCCCTGTTCGCCTGCACCGGCCTGCTGCTGGACCGGTTCGGCTCCGTCGACGAGCACGCGCTGCACGGGCGCGCCCGGCCGCTGCGCGGGGTCGCGGTGATGTTCGTCCTCGGCGGCCTGGCGCTGGCCGGACTGCCGCCGTTCGGCACCTCCCTCGGCAAGGCGGTCACCGAGGAGGCCCTGGGCGGGCCGCTGACCGTGGTGTACGTCCTCGTGTCCGCGGTGACGGGCGGTGCGGTGCTCCGGGTCGCCGCGCGGGTCTTCTACGGACTGGGTCCCCAGCCGCGGGTCGGGTCCGCGTACGAGACCACCGGAACCGGCGAGGAGCCCGAGACCCGGCACCGGTTGAGCCGGATCCCGGACACCATGACGGCCGTGCCCGCCCTGCTGCTCGCCGGCTCGCTCGCCGTCGGCGTGGTGCCGGGCCTCCCCGGGATCGTGGCGCGCTCGGTGAACGAGGCCGGGTCCGGCGGGGCGCTCACCTCCGCCCACTGGACCGCTCCCGGCGTGCTGCTGGGGCTGGTCTCCACGGCGCTCGCCCTCGCCCTGGCCGCGCTCGCCGTCACCCGGCCGGAACTGCTCGGCGCACGGCCGTGGACGCTGCCGCTGCGCCACCTCCAGTCCGGGCACATCGGGGACTACGTGGCCTGGGTCCTGCTGGGCACGGCCGTGCTCGGGGCACTGGCCCTGCCCGGGATCCTGACCGGCTGACGCATCGGGGACTCAGGGGCCGTAGGACACCTTCACCTCCTTGAAGCCGAGGGACTTCAGCAGTCCGTCCAGCATGCCGGTGGTGTTCGCCTCGGCGCGCGCGGTCAGTTCGCTCTCCTTCGCGGCCTCGCCGATGTGCCGGACCGCCAGCTTCTGCACGGCGCGTTCGCTGTTGGGGTTGTCCGAGAAGAGGTCGCCGATGCGGTCCAGCAGACCCCGCTGCTTGGAGACGGCGTAGGAGCGGTCCGGGTCGAGCGTGGGCTTGCCCAGGGCCGCGTGCGGCAGACGGAGCATGGCGGACGTCCGGTCGCCGTCGACCGTCACGTCCTCCCGGCCGACCCTGCCGAGGTCGACGTACGCGTCCACGGTTCCCGCGCCCACGTACAGCGTGCGGGTGCCGCGGATCGCCGACGGCAGGTACTTGGCGTCCCTCTCCAGGTCCACGACCACCTGGAAGGTGCCGGAAGCGGCCTCGTACCGGCTCATGTCCTGGATGGACCGCAGGAGCGCGGGCCCCGAGCGGTCGTGCGTGTCCATGCCGAACAGGTCGCGCAGTCCCGGCAGCACACTCAGCCGCAGCCCGGCGAACAGCACCGCGAGCACCGCGACGAGCGCGATGACCGCCTTGGCCCAGCCGGGCGTTCGCCGCCGCACGGACACCGGTTCGGGCCTCTGCTTCGTGGACGTCGTCATGTCGACACTCCTCCCTTCTTCTCGCCGGTTTCCCGCCAGGGCCCCCGGCGAACGCGGAGTTCACCGATCGCCGATCGCCGCCGACGGCCGTACGCCGTGCGGCCCCGCATGCCCGAGCGGCGGGAGGGCCCGTCAGTAGCATGTGGCGCGCAGCCCGTTTTCGATCATGCAAGGAGCGGAACGTGCGTGACATCGCCGTCTTCAGCGGCAGTGCCCATCCGAGCTCGCGGCGGAGGTGTGTGCGCACCTCGGGGTGCCGCTCAGCCCGGTGCGGGTCAGCAGGTTCGCCAACGACTGCCTGGAGGTGCAGCTCCAGGCCAACTGCCGCGAGCGGGACGTGTTCCTCGTGCAGCCGCTGGTCGCCCCCGTGCAGGAGCACCTGGTCGAGCTGCTGCTGATGTGTGACGCGGCACGCGGCGCCTCTGCCGGGCGGATCACGGTGGTCATGCCGCACTACTCGTACGCCCGCTCGGACAAGAAGGACGCGCCGCGGATCTCGATCGGCGGGCGGCTGGTGGCCGACCTGATGGTGGCGGCCGGAGCCGGCCGCGTCCTGACCATGACCCTCCACTCGCCCCAGGTGCACGGCTTCTTCTCGGTGCCGGTCGATCACCTGCACGCCCATCGGGAGCTGGCCGCGCACTTCCGTCAGTACGACCTGTCACACGCGACCGTCGTCTCGCCCGACCTCGGCAACGCCAAGGAGGCGGCGACCTTCGCACGGATGATCGGGGCGCAGGTGGCGGCGGGCGCGAAGCAGCGGTTCGGGAACGACCGGGTCAGCATCAGCTCCGTCATCGGCGACGTCGCCGGACGGGATGTGATCGTGCTGGACGACGAGATCGCCAAGGGCAGTACGGTCCTGGAACTCCTGCAGCGGCTGCGTGAGTCGGGTCCGCGGTCGATCCGGATCGCCTGCACCCACGGCCTGTTCGCGGCCGGTGCCCTCAAGCGGCTGAGCGAGCAGCCCGACGTCCTGGAGATCGTGTGCACCAACACGGTGCCGGTCCCGGTCGAGGAACGCACCGGCAAACTGCGGATCCTGTCCATCGCCCCCGCCCTGTCCGAGGCCGTCCGCCGCATCCACAACGGCGAGTCCGTCAGCGCCCTGTTCGACCAGGCCCGCAACGAATAGAGCCGCACAGCGACGCAACTGTGCTCCTGAGCAGCGGTGTTGCCGCGAACGCCTGTGAGGCCGCTGTGAATTCGCGATGCGTTTGAACGCACCCGGGTCCGGCTGCGTACAGGGAGTGGGGATTTTCATGCCCGGCCCGCCATGACGTGTAGGAGTACTCCCTTGAGACGCAACACGCGCAGACGCCCGACAGGCGCACGGCGCGCGACCTTTGCAGCAGTCGCGCTGATCATGGGCGGAGGGGGGCTGGTAGCCGCGAACGTCTACGCCTCGGCGAGCGAAGGCGGCTGGGGCGGCACCTCCGACCAGAGCGGCGACCAGGCACTGACCTCCAGGACGGTCACCCTGGACTGCCCGGACGTCGGCCAGAAGCTGACCGACGTGCCGGACCCGGCGAAGTCGCGGGTCGACACGGAACTCGCCACCCTCGACAAGCAGATCACCGAGGCGTACGACCGGCTGGCCTCGACGCGCCAGGCGCAGGCCGGCGACGGTAGCTATGTCCAGAACTCGATCCTCGACCCGCTGAAGGACAAGCGCGCCGCGGTGATCGACCGGATCAAGGCCGAATACCAGCAGGCGGGCGCCGCCGCTCCCGGCGCGATCGACGGCATGGCCCCGTGTACCGGGGTCCCCGCAGACCAGGGGCAGCCCCCGGCCGACGGCCAGAACGGCGGGGGTCAGAGCGGCAGCGGTCAGAACGGCAGTGGCCAAAACGGCAGCGGCCAGGAGGGCACCGGCCAGAACGGCCAGCAGCAGGGCAGCGGCGGACAGGCCGTCGGCGGCCCCGTGGCCTCGGACTTCGTGGACATCAAGAGCGTGCAGCCGAACGTCCAGAAGCCCGCTCGGCAGGCCGACGCCTCGACCGGCGCGTTCGTGACGAAATGCGGGGTCAACGCCAACGGCAACCACAACACCGACAACGTGATCGTGGCGCCGGGCGTGAAGAACGGCGCGCATCATCTGCACGACTACGTCGGCAACCAGTCGAACGACGCCTTCGCCACCAACGACACGTTCGCGGCGGCCCAGACGAGCTGCGAGAACCAGCAGGACAAGTCGTCGTACTACTGGCCGGTGGTGCGTGTTCAGGACGGAACGCAGGACTTCGACCAGAACAACGATGGTGGCGGCAAGGAAGGGAACGTCGGCAAGATCCTGGTTGCCAAGCAGGCCGAGATCACCTTTGTCGGCAGCCCGACCAGCAAGGTCGTCGCGATGCCGCGCTTCCTGCGGATCATCACCGGTGACGCCAAGGCGTTCACCAACGGCCCGAAGAACGCCAACGCCCACTGGAGTTGCACCGGCTTCGAGGACCGCCAGCTGACCGACAAGTACCCGATCTGCCCCGACGGCAGCAGCGTGGTGCGCACGTTCGCGTTCCAGAGCTGCTGGGACGGCCAGAACATCGACAGTGCCAACCACCGCACGCACGTCGCCTTCGCCGACGCCGACGGCAACTGCCAGAACGGCTTCAAGGCGATCCCGCAGCTCACGATGCGCCTGGTGTACGACGTGCCGCAGCCGGTCGTCGAGAACGGCCAGGTGAAGAACCCCTACGCCGTGGACGGCTTCCCCGAGCAGTTGCACAAGCCGATCACCGACCACGACGACTTCATCAACGTCATGTCCGACGAGCTGATGAGCCAGGTCGTCGACTGCGTCAACGGCGGTCGCCAGTGCGGGGGCGGGGCCGGTGACCAGCCGCCGAGCACGTCCGCACCGTCCCCCGACCCCACCTCCGGTAACAACGGGGGCTCCGGCCAGGGCTCCTCGTCCGGCGGCTCGACGGGAACCGACCCGGGCACGTCACCCGGCGACGGCTCCGGGTCGGGTTCCTCGTCCGGTGACAACCCGGGTTCGGGTTCTTCGTCCGCCGGAAACGCGGGCTCCGGTTCATCGTCCGCCGGCGACGCGGGCTCCGGTTCGTCGTCCGACGACAACTCGGGCTCGGGAACGGGCTCCTCGTCCGGTCAGCACTCCGGGTCCGGCTCCGGCGGCAAGCAGACGTCGCAGCCCACGGCCGGTACGCCGGGCACCTCGGCAACCGGCGGCGGCTCGGGCAGCGGCCGCGGTGGCGCGAATCCCAGGGTCTTCGCGAGCTCCTCGCCCGCCCGGAGCGACGCGTCCGCCGCGCCGGGGAGCGCCTCGGACGACAGCCACACCGGGCAGGCGGCAGGGGAGCCCTCGGCGGCCGGGCAGCCCTCCGCGGAGGGCGGGGTCGCCCCGTCCGCCGAGCCGGGGACCCAGCCCCAGGCGGTCACGGGCGGCCTGGCCGAGACCGGCGCCCATCTGTGGCCGGCCGCGGCCGGAGCGGTGCTCGTGATCGCGGGTCTGGTGCTTCTGCGCCGTATCGGACGCCGATCCTTCTGATCCTCCTCGCGGAGGGCAATTGGAAGGCGGCGGGACCTGCCCGGCAGGTCCCGCCGCCTTCGCTCGTCCCGGTCGGGGCCGCCGACGCGGGCCCGCCGGATCAGTTGATCTCCAACGGCCCGGGAGCCTCCGACCGGCCGAGTGCCTCGTCCAGCGAGGCCGCCGGCGGAAGCAGCTCGGCCAGCCGGGTGAGCTGCAGGATGCGCAGCGTCAGCGGACGGGTGCAGACCAGATGCAGTGTGCCGCCCTGCGCGAGCACCCGGCGCCTGGCGCGGAAGAGCAGGCGCAGCCCCGAGCAGTCGAAGAACTCCGCCGGCCGCAGGTCGATGACGATCCTCGGCGCCGGACGGCCCGTCGCGGAGTCCAGGAACGGCGTGATCTCCAGGGCCGCGACGACATCGATCTCACCGTGGAACTCGAGCACCAGGTGACCGCGGTCACGGCGGATGCGCAGATACCGGGGGAGCGGTGCGGGGCCGTGCTGCATCGACATCGCCTCCACCGACTCCGGGCCCGAGTAAGCCCAACAGCCTTGCGTAGTCTGCGAGTTATCTCGGTGGAGTGAATTCCAGCATGTTCGATTGACATATGTCTTCTATTTGTGGGGCGCGCCGTGCGGGCGGTACGTCAGTCCATCAGCAGGACCAGCTTTCCCGTGGTCCGGCCGGTGTCGCCGATCTCGTGTGCCCTGGCGGCATCGGCCAGCGGGAACGTCCCGGAGATGGTGGCGCGCAGCTTGCCCTCCGCGACGAGTCCGGCGATCGCCCTCATGCCGTGCTGGTCGGCGTCGACGAGCATCTCGGTCGCGCGCACCCCGAGCTTCTCGGCCTCCAGGGCCAGCTCTTTCGATCCCTCCGGCAGGATCGTCACCAGAATCCCGCCCGGGCGCAGGGTGCGCAGCGAGCGCTGGACGTAGTCGCCGCCGATGGTGTCCAGGACCACGTCCACGTCCCGCACCGTCTTCGCGAAGTCGGTCTCCCGGTAGTCGACCAGTTCGTCCGCGCCCAGTGCGCGCAGGAAGTCGTGCTTGCCCGCGCTGGCCGTGCCGATGACATACGCGCCGCGCGCCTTGGCGATCTGCACGGCCACGTGCCCGACGCCGCCGGCGGCCGCGTGGATCAGCACCCTCTGCCCCGGCCGCAGCTGGGCCGTCTCGACCAGGGCCTGCCAGGCGGTCAGCGACACCAGCGGAAGCGCGGCGGCCTGGGTGTGGTCGATGTCCGAGGGCTTGTGGGTGAGGGCGCGGGCGGGGACGGTGACGTACTCGGCGTGCGAGCCGTGGCCGAACGGATAGGGCAGCATGCCGAAGACCTCGTCCCCGGCCCGGAAGAGGGCGACGCCGAGTCCGGTCTCCTCGACCACGCCGGAGACGTCCCAGCCGAGGACGAACGGCGGCTTGCCGAGGAATCCGCCGGTGGCGCGGTGCTTCCAGTCGGTCGGGTTGACCCCGGCCGCGCGTACCCGGACCAGCACCTCGTTCGGTAGCGGTGCGGGGCGCTCCAGCCGTACTTCCTTGAGGACCTCGGGTCCGCCGAGGACGTCCTGACCTATGGCGCGGATGGTGTTCACAGTGCTCATGGTGTGCCAGCCTGCCGGGCCCCGCCGCTCGAGAAAATGGCATGATTGCCAACCTTCGATAGAATCGTGCCATGCGGCGTGTGGAACGGATCGTGGTCCTGGCGCTCGAGGGCGTCTACCCCTTCGAGCTGGGCATCCCCAGCCGGATCTTCGGCGCGGCCGACGGGCGCTACGAGGTGCTGACCTGTTCGGTCGACGGGCGGCCGGTACGCAGCAACGCGGACTTCTCGATCACCGTCGAGCATGGACCGGAGGTGCTGGCCACGGCCGACACCGTGGTGGTCGCGTCCGTCGCGCAGCCCTACATCACCGCGGAGCTTCCGCCGGAGGTCGCCGCCGCCCTCGCCTTCATCCGTCCCGACGCCCGGATCGTCTCCATCTGCACGGCGGCCTTCGTCCTCGCGGCGGCCGGCCTGCTGGACGGGCGCAAGGCGACCACCCACTGGCAGGTCGTCGACCGGTTCCGCCGTATGTTCCCGCATGTCGACCTCGATCCGGACGTCCTCTTCGTCGACGACGGGCGGGTCCTCACCTCCGCCGGAGCCGCCTCCGGGGTCGACGTCTGTCTGCACATCGTGCGCACGGACCACGGCAGTGAGCTGGCCAACGCGGTGGCCCGCCGGTGCGTGGTACCGCCGTTCCGGGACGGCGGCCAGGCGCAGTACATCGAGCAGCCGGTCCCGCAGCACGGGGCGGCGAGCACGGCCGGGGCACGTTCCTGGGCCCTCGAACACCTCGATGAGTCCCTTGCGCTGGCCGATCTCGCCCGTCACGCCGGGATGAGCCTGCGCACCTTCGCCCGCCGTTTCCAGGAGGAGGTGGGCGTGAGCCCCGGCCGATGGCTCATCCAGCAGCGTGTCGCCCGCGCGCGTCATCTGCTGGAATCCACCGATCTGCCGGTGGACCAGATCGCCGGGGAGGTCGGCTTTGCAACGGGGGCCTCGCTGCGGCAGCACCTGCACACGGCGATCGGGGTGTCACCGCAGGCCTACCGGCGCACGTTCCAGGCGGCGCGCTGACGGGATCCCGCTCACCGGCTGCGATGCAGGGCGACCAGCAACTGCCAGGACTGATCGGCGATCTGACGCGGTGACGCCTCGATGAGGCCGTGCAGCCAGTCCGCCAGCACGCCCGCGAAGCAGGCGGCCACGGCGGACGCCACCAGGGGGGCGTCGGCGGCGCCCGCGAGTTCGCGCTCGGCAAGGCTTCGGGCGCGCAGATCCCGGTGCAGGACCCGGCCGAGCGGTCCGCCGCCCCCCGGAGTGAGCAGCGTGCGGTAGAGGGCGGCGTGCGGGGCGAGCCCGGCGAAGAAGTCATTGAGGGCCGCGGGGGCGTGCACCGGGTCCGGCCGGCCGCGCCAGGCGTGCAGCGCGGCCACGGCCTCCCGTACGACATCGGCGCAGGCGTCGACGGCCAGTGCCTCCCGGTCCGCGTAGTGCACGTAGAACGTGGCGCGCCCGACCCCGGCCCGGCGCACCAGCGCGGCGACGCTGACCTCGTCGAGGGGGCGTTCGGCGCACTCCCGCAACAGGGCTTCCCGTAGCCGCGCGCGGGTGCGGGAAGCCCGGGGATCCGCCGGTGGCACCGCGGTCATCGCGCCACCACCACGGCGGCCAGGGCGAGCGCGCCGGGCAGCGCCTGGGCGACCAGAATCCGCCGGTTGGCGGTGGCGGCCCCGAACATGCCGGCGATCACCACGCAGGCCAGGAAGAAGACCCGTACACGGAACCCGGTCGGATCGGCGGCGAGGAGCCCCCACGCCAGACCGGCCGCCAGGAAGCCGTTGTACAGACCCTGGTTGGCGGCCAACGGCGCCGTGGCGCGCGCCATCTCGGGCCCGAACCCGTGCAGCCCGCGCCCGGGCTTCTTCTCCCAGAGGAACATCTCCATCACGAGAATGTACGCATGCAGGACGGCCACCAGCCCGACCAGCACGTTCGCCACGATCTCCATCGCCGACCGACCCCCACCCCGAAAAAGTTGCTAGACAGGTGTCCACTGTACCTGGACAGGTGTCTGGGATTCACATGCCCTTCGGGGTGCGGCCGACGTCAGGCGCCGGGCGCCGTGAACACGCGCTCGCCCCCGACATAGGTGAGCGCCACGCCTGTCCCGCCGATCTCCTCGGGCGGGCCCGCGTACGGGTCGCGGTCCAGCACCACCAGGTCGGCCAGCGCCCCGGGGCTGATACGGCCGGTGTCGTCGAGGTGGTTCACATACGCCGACCCCGTCGTGTACGCCGTCAGCGCCGCCGTGAGGCCGATACGTTCCGCGGGCAGGAAGACCGGAGCGGAGCCGCCCGGGAGAACCCGGTTGACGGCGACATGGATGCCGTGCAGCGGGTCGGGGCTGCTGACCGGCCAGTCGCTGCCCGCCGCGAGCCTCGCCCCGGAGCGCAGGAGGGAACCGAACGGGTACTGCCGGGCGGCCCGTTCGGGTCCCAGGAACGGGATGGTCAGCTCGTCCATCTGCGGTTCGTGCGCGGCCCACAGCGGCTGCACGGTCGCCGTGGCACCGAGCCGTGCGAAGCGCGGGACGTCGTTCGGATGCACGATCTGCAGATGGGCCAGGTGCGGCCTGGTGTCGCGAAGGCCGTTGGCCTCGCGGGCCGCCTCGACGGCGTCCAGCGCGTCCCGTACGGCCCGGTCGCCCAGCGCATGGAAGTGGCACTGGAAGCCGAGCGCGTCCAACTCGGTGACGTACGACGGGAGCAGGGCGGGGTCGAGGAAGCTGGTGCCGCGGTTCACGGTGGCACAGCCGCACCGGTCCAGATACGGGTCGAGGAGCGCCGCCGTGCCGGTCTCGGCGATCCCGTCCAGCATCAGCTTGACGCTGCCTGCGCGGAACCGGCCGTGGCTCAGGGCGGCCCGGCGTTCGACGAGTTCGGGGATCTGCTCGGCGCCGCACTCGCGGTCCCACCACAGCGCGCCGACGACCCGGGCGGTCAGCGAGCCGTCGCGGGCCGCCGTCAGATACACCCCGGACGGGTCGTCCATCCCCAGGAAGGCGCCGACGAGGGCGTCCTGCCAGGCCGTGATGCCGAGCGCGTGCAGATGCCGCTGGGCGTACAGGAGCGCGGCGAGCAGGTCGGCGGCGGTGGCCGCGGGCGTGAGCCGGCCGACGTGGCGCATGGCCCCCTCCTGGAGCATGCCCGTGGGCTCCCCGGAGGCGTCGCGTTCGAACCGTCCGTCGGCCGGATCGGGAGTGTCCCGGGTGATGCCCGCGAGTTCCAGGGCACGGCTGTTCACCCAGGCGCCGTGATGGTCGCGGTTCACCAGGTGCACCGGCCGGTCCGGGACCACCGCGTCCAGCAGCTCCCTGGTCGGTGTCCCGCCCTCGAACGCCTCCAAGGACCAGCCGCCGCCGGTGATCCACTGCCGGTCCGGATGCGCCTCGGCGTACGCGCGGACGGCGGCCAGAGTGTCCTCGGCGGTCCTCGCGTGGGTGAGGTCGCACCGGGTGAGTTCCAGCCCGGCGGGGACGGGGTGTACGTGCGCGTCCTGGAAGCCGGGCAGCAGCAGCCGTCCGGCCAGGTCGACCACCTCGGTCTTCGGACCGGCGAGTTCGCGAGCCGCGCCGTCGCCGACCGCGGCGATCCGGTCACCGACGACCGCGACCGAGGCGGTGAGGGGCCCGTCCGGGGTGAGGACGGGGCCACCGGTGAAGAGGAGATCGGCGTGCATGGGTCTCCGTTCGGTCGAAAGGCGCCGGAGGGCCGGCCGGAGTCATCGGGATGGGCCCCCGGCCGATCGGTTCGTCGGCCCGCGAGTCGTGCGGGAAGGGCCCTGAGGGATCGAGTATCGGCGAACTTCTCCTCCGGCCACCGGGGTTGGCGGTCGACAGCGGGGCGCGCCGCCGAGTGAAACCCGGGGACGGGGTATCCGGGGACCTATGGGGGCGGGGTGGCCCGCCCCGGACCCCTCAGGGAGGAAGGCATGACACTGGTCATGGCGGGCGTCGTGGTCCTGGACTGCGCCGAGCCCGAGAAGCTCGCAGTGTTCTACAGGGAACTGCTCGGCGCCGAGGAGACCGACGCGACCGCGAACCGGGTGGAGATACGCAGCCCCGACGGGATGCGGATGGCGTTCCGCCGTGACACCAACGCCACCCCGCCGAGCTGGCCCCGCCCCGAGAACTCCCTCCAGGCGCACCTGGACTTCCTGGTCGACGACCTCGACGAGGCCGAGCGCAGGGTGGTCGGCCTGGGCGGCCGTCCGCTGGAGGCCAAGGACGCGGCGGGGCCGTTCGAGGAACGCGGCTACGCCGACCCCGCCGGGCACTCCTTCACCCTGCGCCTGACCCGGGACATGGCGCCGAAGCAGGGGTGAGGCGGCGAGTGGCCGCGCGGCGGCGCGGGACTCAGTCCCGGCCATCCTTCGTCGTGGCCGGCCACACACCCGTCGACCGCTCGATCGCCTTCGCTCCCGTGCGGTCCGCCACACTGCGGGCCACGGCGAAGAGGGCTCCCTGGACAGCCGCCGCGAGCAGCACCTCGCCCCAGCCGCGGTCCTTGTCCAGCGCGTCGGGCGCGTCGTCCTCGTGGCGGATCGCCTTCCACGCCGTGCGGAAGGCGAGCCCCGCGAGGGCCCCGCTCGCCCAGCCGAGGGCGAATCCGACCGGCTTGTAGACCAGCGGAAGCTTCGCCTTCTTCTTTTCCTTGGACACGTTGCTCTCCTCTGCTGTCCGTCAACCTGCTGCCGCTGTCCGTCGACCTGCCGGACGCGAGCCTGTTGCCCGCGCACCTGCGGTCCGCGCACCTGCGGTCCGCGCACCTGCGGTCCGCGCACCTGCGGTCCGTGCGTCGCGACCGCCGCTGCCCCGCCGTCAGGGCTGGCCCGCGGCCGGGACCTCCTCGCCCGCGGGCACCGGACCCGGCGGCGTCCCGTCACCGAACGGGCGCCCGCCCAGCTCCTCCCGGCCGTGCGGCGAGAGCCAGCCGGCCAGATCCGGTCCGAGCGGCACGATCCCGGTCGGGTTGAGGCCCGTGTGGACCTGGTAGTAGTGCCGTTTGATGTGGTCGAAGTCGACGGTGTCCCCGAAGCCGGGCGTCTGGTAAAGATCGCGGGCGTACGCCCACAGCACCGGGTCCTCCGCCAGCTTCCAGCGGTTGCACTTGAAGTGGCCGTGGTAGACGGGATCGAAACGTACGAGTGTGGTGAAAAGCCGGATGTCGGCCTCGGTGATCGTGTCGCCGAGCAGGTACCGTCGCCCGGCCAGGCGCTCCGACAGCCACTCCAGCCGGCGGAACACATCGTTGCACGCCTGCTCGTACTCGCTCTGGCCGGTGGCGAAACCTGCCCGGTAGACGCCGTTGTTGACGTCCTCGTACACGACCCGCATCACGTCGTCGATCTCGTCGCGCAGCCGCTCGGGGTACAGCTCAGGCGCCCCCTCGCGGTGCAGCGCCGCCCACTCGGTCGCCAGGTCGAGGGTGATCTGCTGGAAGTCGTTGGTGACCAGTCGTCCGCTCGGCACGTCCACGACCGCGGGCACGCTCACGCCGCCCGGATAACCGGTCTCCCGGGCGTCGTAGGCCTCTTCGAGGAAGCGGATGCCCAGGACGGGGTCGCGGCCGCCGGGGTCCAGGGTGAACCGCCAGCTGCGGTCGTCCTGGACCGGATCGGCGATGGCCAGCGACAGTGCGTCCTCCAGGCCGAGTAGCCGCCGCGAGATCATGGCGCGGCTCGCCCAGGGGCAGGCCCGGCTGACCACCAGCCGGTAGCGGCCCTCCTCCACCGTCCAGCCGTCGCGCCCGTCGGCCGTGACACGGTCGGCGAATTGACTCCTGGACCGCTTGAACTGCTTCTTTCCGTACGCGCTGTTGCCGTCGACCATGTTGCCTCTCCTGACGTGGGCGCTCACCCGCACGGAAGGCGGGTTCCCCGTTTTGCGCCCAGGCACCGTGTGAGACCGGCGGATCGGGGCAGTCGGGCAGCGTGAGCGGGACATCTTCCAGTACGGGACAGTCGGCACGGCTCCAGTCGGCGGGGGAGCCTTCGCACCGCGAGACGCCGGGGCACGGATCCGGAGGGCGGGGCGGGAGTTCGGACGGCAGGACGCGGGTGACCGTGCTCGTGGCACTCGGTGCGAACCTGCTGATCGCCGTCGCCAAGGCCGTCGGCGGACTCTTCGCCGGCTCGCCCGCGCTGCTGTCGGAGGCCGCTCACTCCGTCGCCGACAGCCTGAACGAGGTCTTCCTGCTGGCCGCCCTGCGCCGCAGTCGCCGCCCGGCCGACCGGCGTCATCCCTTCGGCTATGGCAAGGAGCGGTTCTTCTGGTCACTGCTCGCGGCCGTCGGCATCTTCGTGATGGGCGGTTGCTTCTCCTTCTTCCAGGGCCTCGAAGCCCTGAAAGGCGGCGCGAGGGAGTCGCACAGCGGCTATGTGGCGGGGCTCGCGGTGCTCGGGGTGGCGCTGCTGTCGGAGGGCGCCTCCCTGCTGCGGGCCCTGCACCAGGTGAACCGGCAGCACGGCACGGCCGCGCAGGGGCTGCGGGACCCGGCCCTGCGTACGGTGCTCGCCGAGGACAGCACGGCGGTGCTCGGCGTGATCCTCGCGATCGCCGGTATGGCGCTGCACATGGCCACGGGGAACGTCGTGTGGGAGGCGTCCGCCTCGCTCGCCATCGGTGTGCTGCTCGTGTACGTCGCCTACCGGCTCGGCCGGGACGCCCGGGACCAGCTGATCGGCCAGGCCGCCGACCCGGAGCTGAGCGACCGGATCCGCGCGCTGCTGAAGGCACAGCCCGAGATCGACAGTGTGGAAGCCCTGCTCACCATGCAACTGGGCCTCGACTCCCTTCTGGTGGCCGCGCGTGTCGACCTGGTCCCCGGCCTGGACAGCGAAGAGGTCGAGGAGGCCGCGGTACGCATCAAACGCTCGGTCGTGCACACCGTGCCCGAGGCCCACCAGATGTTCCTCGACATCACGGACGCTCCGACCCGCGCGGCGGAGCGGCGGGGGGACGACGGCGCGGGGGGGCCCGCCGCGAGCGGCGAGCACGGCGGGACCTGACCAGGACCCCTTCGCGGGGGTCAGACGGCCGTGGCGGGCCCGTCGGCGCGCTCCGCGTCCCGGCGTTCCTGCTCGGCCGGCCGATGCCGGGCGTCCGCCCAGTCGAGGGGCAGTTCCGCGGCCGGGACCTGCCAGAAGGTGAAGACCGACCGGCTCATCGTGGAGCGCAGACCGTTCATCACCGAGCGGTGGGGCTCGGCCTTGGCGTACGCGTACTTCGACCGCTGGTTACAGGAGCGCAACGCCCGGGGCGTCGGCGATCCCGCGGCCCGCCACGGCGCCCACTCCCCGGTGGCGGTACCCCTGAGGGCCCGCGACACCCCTCTGGGCGTCGCGGGCTTCCTGCGCATCCGCAGGCAGGACCCGTACGCCGCCGCCGCCGTCCTCGCCGAGGAGCTCGCGAGCCGGTCCGCACGGCGGGGGCGCCGTGCGGCCCGTGGCTCCGGCTCGTTCACTTCCCGGTGGGCTCCAGCACGAAGACGGGGATCTCACGGTCCGTCTTCTTCTGGTAGTCGGCGTACGGGGGATACGCGGCGACCGCCCGCTCCCACCACTGCGCCCTCTCCTCGCCCGTGACCTCACGGGCCGTCATCTCCTGGCGCACCGGCCCGTCCTGGAGATCCACCGTGGGATGCTGCGTCACGTTGTAGTACCAGACGGGGTGCTTGGGCGCGCCGCCCAGCGAGGCCACCACGGCGTACCGGCCCTCGTGCTCGACGCGCATCAGCGGAGTCTTGCGGATCTTGCCGCTTCTGGCGCCCAGAGTCGTGAGGATGATCACCGGCATCCCCGTGTCGCGAAGTGTCGTCCCCTTGGTGCCGCCGGAGCTCTCGTACAGCTCCACCTGTTCGCGCACCCACTGCGTCGGGCTGGGTTCGTACTCGCCCTCAAGAGCCATGTTCATCCGTCCCCTCGTCGCGTACGACTGCAGTCTCGTCCGGCGCGCCGCGGCCGTACGGCAGTGCCGCGGGTCCGCGCTGCACGATTGAACACCAGCCGCCGCCGGTTTCATCCTCACCACGCTCCGGGGGTGGGGGCGGAGCACGAGACTCCGCGCATCACGCGGGCCCGGTCAGCACCCGCACCGCAAGGGCCGCGATCACCGCGCTGGAGACAAGCGCCGTCGCAAGGCGCCCGCGCCGTCCGGTCAGCGCCCGGCCCAGCAGCGCGCCACCCCCGGCCAGCACCAGCTGCCAACTGGCCGACGCGGCGAAGGCCGCGGCGACGAAGAGGCCCTGTTCCAGCGGCCGCACCGGGTCCGCGGCGCGGCCCCCGAGCACCAGCGCGGCGAAGTAGATCACCGTGGTCGGGTTGAGCAGGGTGACGCCGAGCAGCCCCAGATACGCCCGCCCGGGGCCCGACGGCGCGGCGCGGGCGGGGAGGGATCGTCCCTCGGAACGGTACTGGCGCACTGCGCCGACGGCACCGCGCACCGCGAGAGCGGCCAGCACCAGAGCGGACACCCATCGCAGCGGGGCCAGCACCGGCTGGAGCGCGGCGGCGAGAGCGGAGCCGCCGGCGGTCGCCGCCAGGGCGTAGATCCCGTCGGCGGTGGCGACGCCGAGCGCGGCGCACACACCGATCCGCAGGGAGGTCCGAGCCGTGAGGGAGAGCAGATAGGCGGAGACCGCTCCGACGGGTACGGCGATGCCGTACCCCGCGACCAGTCCCGCCACCAGCGCCGCGGTCACGACCAGGGCGGCGAGAGCCTCCGGGGACGGCCGGGCTGCTGTCGGCCCCGGCCGGAACGGGCGGCGGCGGAGGTCGGCGGCAGGGCGGGGGCGAGGAAAGGCATGCGCCGATCCTGGAGGAGCGCCGGATGCACGGGCAAGCGAATTACGATGGTCAGCGCGGGGACGCGCGACGCACTCCCGCCGGATGCGATGGCGCGGGCCGCACGGGCGACGGCAGACTTCGGCCTGGCGACAACCACCCGCCTGCGACCGTCGGCCCGACGACGGGCTTCGGCCACATACGGCATCCGGCGGATCTGGCCGAACTTCGAGTGGCCCTGTAGGTGCCTGGGGCATCTAATTGATGATGATCGGCAAGAGCGAATCTTCGCGTGCGAGGTCATTCATGACGAAACCCGCTGTGACCCAGTCAGAATCCGTCGCCTTTCCCCAGGACCGCACCTGCCCCTACCACCCGCCCGCCGCCTACGACCCATTGCGCACCGCGCGGCCCCTGACCCGCGTCACCCTCTACGACGGGCGTGACGTCTGGGTGGTCACCGGCCACTCCACGGCCCGGGAGCTCCTCGCGGATCCACGCCTGTCCTCCGACCGCAGCCGGGACGCGTTCCCGGCGATCAACGCACGCTTCGCCGCAGCCCGCAACCGCCGGCTGACCCTGCTCGGCGTGGACGACCCCCAGCACCGCACACAGCGCCGCATGCTGGTGCCGAGCTTCACCCTCAAGCGTGTCACCGCGCTGCGCCCGCGCATCCAGGAGACGGTCGACCGCCTGCTGGACGCCATGGAGGCCGCGGGCCCGCCGGCCGAGCTGGTGAACACCTTCGCGCTGCCGCTGCCCTCGATGGTGATCTGCGCGCTGCTGGGAGTGCCCTACACCGACCACGAGTTCTTCGAGGAGCAGTCCCGCAGGCTGCTGCGCGGTCCTACCCCGGCCGACACCCAGGACGCCCGCGACCGCATGGACGCCTACCTCGGAGAGCTGATCGACGCCAAGCGCGAGCAGCCGGGGGACGGACTGCTCGACGAGCTGATCGAGGAGCAGCTGCGCGAGGGAGCGCTGGACCGGGCCGAACTGGTCTCCATGGCGACCCTTCTGCTGGTCGCCGGGCACGAGACGACCGCCAACATGATCTCCCTTGGCACGTTCACCCTGCTCCGGCATCCCGAGCAGCTCGCGGAGCTCCGCGCCGACCCGGGCCTGATGTCCGCCGCGGTCGAGGAGCTGCTGCGCTTCCTGTCGATCGCCGACGGGCTGTTGCGCGTGGCCACCGAGGACATCGAGGTGGCCGGAAGCATCATCCGCGCCGACGAGGGCGTCCTGTTCTCCACCTCCGTCATCAACCGGGACACCACCGCCTTCCCCGAGCCGGACACGCTGGACTGGCACCGCACCGCCCGCCATCACGTCGCCTTCGGGTTCGGCATCCACCAGTGCCTCGGCCAGAACCTGGCCCGGGCCGAGCTGGAGATCGGCCTGCGCACCCTGTTCGAGCGGCTGCCCGGGCTGCGGCTCGCCGCTCCGGCGGAGGAGATTCCCTTCAAACCGGGCGACACGATCCAGGGGATGCTGGAACTCCCCGTGACCTGGTAAGAGGCTGGCGACCATGACCGATGACATCTCCGACAGCTCCATTCCCATCTCCATCTCCATCGACAGGGACGTCTGCATCGGTGCAGGCCAGTGCGCCCTCACCGCGCCGGGCGTCTTCACCCAGGACGACGACGGCTACAGCGAACTGCTGCCCGGCAAGGAGGACGGTGGCGGCGACCCGCTGGTGCGGGAGGCCGCGCGGGCCTGCCCGGTGAGCGCCATCACCGTCACCGAGAAAGGAGCCGAGGCTTCCCGGGCGGGCTGACACCGCCGGCCCATGCGTCGAGGACGCCGAGGACGGTCCACGCGGACGACCCGGGGGCCGTCCTCGGCGGTCGGCTTCGGCGGACTCCGGCGTCCCCGGGCCCGTTGCCCGGGCCGGATCGGCCGCCTCCCGGTCGGTTCCGTGTCACCGGTGGGACGCCAGCAGCAGTGCCGCGGCCCGGCGCGCCTGGTCGGCGGGCTCCCTGCAGGTCTCCATGCCCGCCGTCACCATGGCGCCCTCGGCCAGCAGGAACAGCTGGTCGCCGAGAGGTGCGGACAGCCCCGCGTCGCCCACCAGGCCGGCCAGGTACCGCCTGAACGCCTGCTTGTGGGCGCGTACCTGGGCCAGCACGCGGGGGGAGGTGGCGCCCAGTTCGCCGTAGGAGTTGATCCAGGCGCACCCGCGGAAGCCGGGCTCGGCGCACCACTCCCGCAGCCAATCGAACACGGCCAGGAGGCGCTCCACGGGGTCCGTGTGCCGGTCCACGTACTCCGCCAGCCGCTGCCGCCAGCGCTCGTCACGCCGCTCCAGATACGCCTCGACCAGCTGCTCCTTGGCAGGGAAGAGCTGGTAGAGGCGCTTGAGCGACACACCTGAGGTGCCGCGGATGTCGTCCATCCCGACGCTCTGTATGCCCCGGCCGTAGAACAGCTCCTCCGCGGCGTCCAGCGCCCGGTCGCGGGCGACTTCGGCATCCATGTACGCGTCCCTCCTGGGGCGTCCTCGGCCGAGAGAACCGGCGTTCTCTACGGTAGCAGCGGCACGACCTGCCACGCCGTCCCCGCTCCGCCGCCTAGAGTGCGGACGTGACCCAGGACGCCTCGAAACCCTTCCTGTACGTCGTCGTCTGCGCCGCGGGCATCGCACAGGACGTCGGCAAGCTGATCACGGCCGCCCAGGAGGCCGACTGGGAGGTGGGCGTGATCGCCACCCCACTCGCCCTCCGCTTCTTCGACGCCGCCGACGTCGAGGCGCGCACGGGCCGCCCGATCCGCTCCGCCTGGCGTGCCCCGGGCGACCCGCGGCCGTTTCCGGACCCGGACGCGGTCGTCGTGGCCCCGGCCACCTTCAACACCGTCAACAAGTGGGCCGCCGGCATATCCGACACCCTCGCCCTGGGCACCCTGTGCGAGGCGTACGGGATGGGCGTGCCGATCGCCGTCCTGCCGTGTGTGAGCGAGGCGCTGACGGCCCATCCCGCCTACCGCGCCAGCCTCGAGCGGCTGGGCGGCATGGGGGTCCGGTTCGGGGACCCGTACGCCGGAGGGGCGCACGAGGGCGGCGGGCGCCCGGAGTTCCACTGGGAGCGGGCTCTGGAGCTGCTCCCGCCGCGCTGACGAGACACCATTGCCGCCCCGCTTTTGGAAGTGACCGAACTGCCGGTCGAATTATCCGGGGCGGGTTCGCCGGAGGTGCCGGAATTCCAGGTGCCCGTCCAGTTGACTGACTTTCTGTCAATACAGCGGCGCCCTCACGGGAAACGGAAAATGAGGGACTCTCTTGTTCCCCCTCGGTGACCTGTGGAAAAGTGTCACCGTGGGCGCGCGGGCCATTCTCTTTCCGCTGCGCATCCGGCGTTGTCGTGCGCCGTCCGCCGCAGCCGGCGTGTCTCGGGCGGTTGTTCGACAGGCCGGTTAATTCCGGTGGACACTTCCCGCGTGCAGTCGGCCGGGCGGTGCCTTCATTGGTACGGACTAAGGAAGTCTCCGCGTGGTCTCTGGAGGAACGTGAACGTGAAAGACGGGAGTCGGCGAAATACGCCGGACTCCCTCCCGTCGTACGGCGCGACGGACGAACAGCTCGCCGCCGAGCTGAAGAAGTCCGCCGGCAAGAGGCCCGTGCACCATCCGGTCGGTGAACTGCTCGGCCGTCACTGGGAGGCCGCCTACTCCTACGCCCGGCTGTGCGCCGACGGGGCTCATCCCGCCGGAATGCTCACCACGGCCGCATTCACCCGGCTCTTCGAGGATTCCGCGCGGCAGGGCGGACCCACGGCCGCATGGCGGCCCCAATTGCTCGTCGCCGTCCGCCGGCTCGCGGCGGAATGGGACACCGACCACCGGCGCGCCCTCCTGAACCCCGCACTCCGCTCCGACGCCGCCGGCGAACGGGCCGCGGCCCGGCTGTCGCCCCCCGAGACGCGGCGGCTCGTGTCGCGTGCCTTTCAGCGGCTTTCCGAACCCGCCCGCTGTCTGCTGTGGCACGCCGAGGTCGAACGAGAGGAACTCGCCGTCCCCGCCGCCCTGTTGGGCATCGACCCGGCAGACGCCGTGGTACGGCTGGACCGGGCGCGCGAGCAGATACGTGAGGCGTGTCTGGACGTCCACCGCGAGTCCGCCCCCGACCAGGAGTGCCGCCGCTACGCCCGGCTGCTGGACGTCTTCCTGCGCCGGTCGGACGACCTCCTCGATCCCGATCTGCGCCGCCACATGGACGGCTGTATGCACTGCCACCACGCCGCCGAGCAGCTGGAGGGCTTCCACCGGCGCCTTCCGCTGCTCCTCGCGGAGGGTGTGCTCGGCTGGGGCGCGCAGGCCTACCTGGAGACGAAGCCCATGCCCGGCGAGGCGACCGAGGCACCGGTGGCCCCCGCGAAGCCCCTCGTCGGAGGCGAGCCGCTGATCGATCCGGTCGACGAACGCCCGTGGACGACGCCCCTGGAGTCCACGGCTCCCATCACCCCTGCCGACTCCGGCGACCGGGGCACCACCGCGAGGGACCCCAGGGGCGGCCGTTTCCCGAGCGCCGTGCCGACCGCCGCGGGCCCGCGCTCCACCGCCGGGCACAAGGCCCCCCGCCGCTCGTCGCCCCGTCGGCAACTCGCCCTCGCCGTGGCCGCGGTGAGCGCGCTGGTCCTCGTCCCGCTGGCCGTGTGGTCCGGCACCCGGTCGGCCGGAGGCGCCGCCACCGGCACGGGCACACCCTCCGACGGGCCCAGCCCGGCAGGGACGAACCGCTCCGGATCGCCCTCCCTGGTCGGCGCTGCCGCCGATGTGCCCACCGGTGCCTTCGAGGGCCGGCTGCGCAACGAGGACGGCGGCCTGTGCGTCGGCCTCGACCAGGACAAGGCGGTGGCCGGCGCCGAGGCCGTGCTCGTCTCCTGCGCGTCCACGGCCACCCAGCAGTGGGCGTACGGCACCGACGGGCTGCTGCGCAGCGCCGCAGCGCCCGATCTGTGCCTCGACTCCCACCTCGGCTACTCGGTGCAACTCGCCTCCTGCGCGGGGGGCTTGGAGCCCGAGGCGAAGAACGTCCGCTACGACTTCACCCGCCAGGGCGTGTTCGTCCCGCGCGGGGGCCAGGACCTGGCCCTCACCCCCGCCTCCTCCGATCGGGACGCGGGGCTCGTGCTCAAGCCGCGGACGGGCGGCGACACCCAGCGCTGGCACGTGGACACCTCGAACGCGCTGCGGATGCAGACGGCCGACTGGGGCACCGAGGACGCGTCGAGAGCTCCGGCGGCCCGCGGCGCCGGGCCGTCCCGCTCGGCGGCCCCGGCGAGAGGGAGCACACCGGCACCGTCCCCCACCTGGTCGACGCGGGCGCGGCCCACGGACGGGCCCTCCTCCCGGACAGCGAGCGGCTGTCCGGACCCGTACTGCCCGCCGGGCGACCAAGGCACCCAGGGAGACCAAGGCGCCCGGGGCGGGTGGGGCGGACACGAGGGCCGGGGTCCCTCCGGGACCCGCGGCGGCCACTGACCGGGACCGGCCGCGGCCTCACTCCAGCAGGTTCAGCTCGGCCCAGATCGTCTTGCCCTCTGCGGTGTGGCGGCTGCCCCAGCGTTGGGCGAGCTGGGCCACCAGGAGCAGCCCGCGGCCGCCCTCGTCGTACGTCCGGGCCCGGCGCAGATGCGGGGCGGTGGGGCTGCCGTCGGACACCTCGCAGATCAGCGTGGCGGCGTCATGGATCAGCCGGAGCCGGATCGGATGCCCGCCGTACCGGAGGGCATTGGTGACCAGCTCGCTGACCAGCAGCTCGGCCGTGAACGTCACATCGCTCAGCCGCCACACCTCCAGTTGCCCCACGACGTCCTTGCGGACCGTCGCCACCAGCGCCGGATCGCGGGCGATCTCCCAGGTCTTCACCTGTGAGGCGGGCAGCCCGTGCGCGCGGGCGAGCAGCAGTGCCACGTCGTCCGGGACACCGCCCGGGGGAAGCAGGGCGTTGAGGATCCGGTCACAGGCCTCGTCCAGCGAGACCGGACCGCCCGCGCATTCGCCGAGGATCGAGCACAGCAGCCGGTGGTTCGTGTCGATGTCACGCTGACGGCTCTCGATCAGCCCGTCGGTGTACAGGCCGAGCACCGTACCCTCGGCCAGGTCGATCTCCATCGATTCGAACGGCAGTCCGCCGAGCCCCAGGGGCGGCCCGCCGGGCAGCTCGACCTGCCGGGCCGTCCCGCCCGGCGGAATCATCAACGGGGCGGGATGCCCCGCCCGCGCCAGCGTGCACCGGCGCGAGACCGGGTCGTACACCGCGTACAGACAGGTGGCACCCACCTCACCGGTCGTGCCCTCGAGCCCCGCCTCCTGGGACATGCGTATGACGAGGTCGTCGAGGTGGGTGAGCAGCTCCTCCGGCGCCAGATCGATGTCGGCGAGCGTACGCACGGCGGTGCGCAGCCGCCCCATGGTGGCGGAGGCCTGCACACCGTGCCCGACCACGTCACCGACGACCATGGCGATCCGCAACCCCGACAGGGGGATCACGTCGAACCAGTCGCCGCCCACACCGGCGCGTGCCGCGGGCAGGTAGCGGTAGGCGGTCTCCAGCGCCGCGGTGTACGGCAGTTTGCGCGGCAGCAGACTGCGCTGGAGGGCGAGCGCCGTCTCGCGCTCGCGGCCGAACCGCCGCGCGTTGTCGATGCAGACCGCGGCCCGGGCCGTGATCTCCTCGGCGATCAGCACGTCGTCCGGCGTGAACGGCTCTGGTCGCCGGAACCGTCGCAGCACGACCACTCCGAACCTCCCGCCGCGGGCGCGGATGGGGACCGACATCGTGGAGTGCACACCGAGTTCACGGACGCGCTCACCCCGGGCCCGGTCCCACTCGAGCCACTCGGTGAGCGAGGTCGCGAGGTCCGTGGCGACCATCGTCCGGCCCGCCACCAGGGAGGACGCCTGCGGGGAGGAGGCGGGGTACAGGCCCGCCCGGCCCGGCTCGATCAGCGCCTCCGGGGAGCCGGGAGTGATCGAGCGGTGCGCGGCTCGGCGCAGTGTGACCGGTGCGGTGACCGAGGAGGGTCCGGGCCGGCCCTCGTCGTCCGGCGGGTCCAGCAGATCGACGCTGACGAAGTCGGCGAGCCGGGGCACGCACACATCGGCAAGCTCCTGTGCCGTGCGGGTGACGTCGAGGGTGGTCCCGATACGGACGCTGGCCTCGTTGACCAACTGAAGCCGCTCCCGGGCCAGAAACTGTTCGGTGAAGTCGTGCGCGGTCATGCACACCCCGTACATCCGGCCACCGCCGTCGGTGAGGGGGGCGAACCGCGCGAGCCAGGCATGCGCCCGGCCCTCGGCTCCGCTGCGCAGATACGTCTGCACATCCCGTCTCCGGCCGCTCTCCAGTACTTCGCGGGCCTGGAACTCCAGTTCCTCGCTCTCGGGCCTGCCGACGATCTCCGCGAGCCGCAGACCCCGAATGTGCACCTGTGGCAGACCGACCAGCTCGGCCATCGCCTGGTTGCAGGCGTACAGCCTCAGGTTCTCGTCGTAGATGGCCAGGGCGCAGGGCGAGCAGGTCAGTGCCGTCCGTGTCAGCGTGTCGTCCTCGGGGTGGCGGCCGGAGCCGCCCACCGGAGTGACGACCAGCCATGCCTCGCCCCGCGCGTGCTGACGGCGGTGGGCGAGCAACCACACCGGCAGGGCGCGGCCGTCGCGGTGGCGCAGCTCGACCGTGCCGCTCCAGCGGGTGCCGTCCGGCTCGGGCCGCGGTACCGGACTGCCGGGGACGAGCAGCTCCGCGGCGGGGCGGCCCTCGACCTCCCCGGGCGCATAGCCCAGCAGCCGGCCCGCGTGCTCGTTGAAGTGGACCAGGACGCCGTTCTCGTCGATGACTGCCCGAGCCGTGGCGGCTTCGCCGGGCGGATGCACCGGGCTCATCGCCACTCCCTTGCGCACACTCTCGGTGAACAAGCACGTCACTCGTGTTCCAGCCTAGACCGCGGCCGGATTCCATACCCGCGAAGCCGGTGGCCTGGGGGAACCGGCGGCCCCGCCGGACCGCGGGCCGACGGGGCGGCGAGCTCTACACCCGGCCTCGGTACCTCTCTCATCCCGCTCCCACCTGCGCGTATTTACCGCCGAGTACCCGGGCGGTACCGTGTGGGGCATGCCAGCCCTCAACGTGGAGTTCAGTGATCGGGAGCTCGAGGACCTGCGACAGATCGCCAAGGAGCGCGGCACGTCGATGAAGGCCCTGGTGCGTGAGGCCGCCGCGGCCGACATCGCGCGGCATCGGGCCCTCAAGGAGGGCGCCGAGGCCTTCCGCCGGTTCTTCGCCGGGCACGCGGACGAGTTCGCCGCGGCCTTCCCCGAGGACGAGCCACCCACGAAGAGCGAGGGGCGGGACGCCTGACCGATGGCCTCCGTCCTCCATATCGACGTGCCCTGGCTGCTCCAGCGCCATGAAGAGGTCCTTCCGGACCAGCCCGTGATCAATGACTTCTCGGCACTGGTCGCAGCGGTCGCACGCCACCGTGTCGACCCGCCGCGCCTCGGTGTGGACTCCGACCCGGCCTGGCGCGCGGCAGCCCTGTTGCACACACTGGCGCTGCTCAAGCCGCTGCCTTCGGCGAACGCACGCTTCGCCTGCGCCACGGCGGTCGCCTACATGTTCGTCAGCGGCGTCGGCATCGACCCGCCGTACGGCGCTCTGGTCGACCTCGCGCGCGACCTCATCTCCGGCAAGGCCGACGTCTACGGGGCGGCGGACCGGTTGCGGTCCTGGCAGATCTGACCGGGGAAAGCCGCGACCGGGCATCGGGGATGGCGTCACGTGGGGCGCCGGAAATGCCGCAGGGTGCGACGGGTTGCGCCGAAAGCCGGTGCGAACGTGCCGAGTTGGGCTGACGACTGCCGTCTTTCCGCTGCTGCGGATGTGTTTCACGTGTCTTGTTGGCCGTAAGCGACCTGTGCGAAGGTGACGTTCTCGCGCATGGGCCATGACCGCTCCCCTTGCGCCTTGGAAGGAACAAGTTCAGTGCACACGCCCCACCCCCCGCGTCCGTCGTATCCTCCCCGTCCCCGCCTCGCGCCCGGGGAATCCGACGAGGCACTGGCCGCCTGGCTCAGGGGCCGGCCCGTGGGCGAGGCCACGCAGCCCCTCGCGCTGCTGATGGCGCGGCACTGGCAGCCCGCGCACGAGTACGCGGTGGTCTGCCTGGCCTCCTCGGCGGACGTCGCCTCGATGGTCACCGCCACCGCCTTCCACCGGATCCTCGGCCAGCTCATGCGCTCCGGATCCGCGGGCGCCCTGCGGCCACGGATTCTCGTGGCGGTACGGGAGACGGTGCGGGAGTGGGCCGCCGACGAGCGGATATCGGGGGTTCTTCGGGAGCTGAGGAAGCCCGCGGGCGGCCGGGGCATCCGCAACGCGAAATCCCTGACCCCCGAGAACCGCGTCCTCGCCGAGCGTGCCTTCCAGGGACTCCCCGAACTCGCCCAGTGCCTGCTGTGGCACACCGAGGTCGAGGCCGAGCACATGTCGGTCCCGGCGGTTCTGCTGGGCATGAGCTCCGAGACCGCCGCGGCGGCACTGGAGCAGGCGCGCGAGCAGTTCCGGGCCGGCTGCGTACGGGCCCACCGGGAACTGGCACCGACCGACGCATGCCGCTTCCACAACCGGCTTCTCGACATCCCCCTGCGCCGTGGCGGCGCCCTGTTGCCGGAGGTGCAGCAGCACCTCCTGGAGTGCCCCTACTGCCGTTCCGCCGCCGAGCAGTTGAGCCATTTCGAGGGAGCGCTGGGCGGACTGCTCGCCGAAGCGGTCCTCGGCTGGGGAGCACAGCGCTATCTCGACTCCCGGCCCGGCCGCAGGGCGTACCGCGCTCCCGCCAGGCCCGGTTCGGGCGGGACCGGCAGACACGCGGCCGGCGGACGCCGCCGGCTGCTCTCCCGGCTTCCCGGGGAGGCTCGCCGGATCGCGGAGGAGCGGAACGCCAGGGCACTGGTGACCGGTGTCGGCCTCACCGCCGCGGCCGTGCTCGCGGGGCTTCTGGTGGCCGGCCTGTGGTCGCACGACGGTGGAGCCGACCCGGTCGCCTCCACCCGCGCGAGCGGCACGAGTACGACGCCGACGGCCGCCCCCGGCTCCGGGGCACAGTCCGGCAAGGCCGGACACCCCGTGGCCCCGCAGCGGACCCGGCTGCGGGACCTCGCCGCCGGCCTCTGCCTGGACATCCGCGGCACGGTGCGGGCCGGCGCGCACGCCCGGCTCGCGGCGTGCTCGTCCGCGTGGACGCAGCAGTGGTCGTACGAGAGCGACGGTCTGCTGCGCAACATCGCCGACCCGGGGCTGTGCCTCGACTCCCGCGCCGCGGACGGAGCCCTGACGCTCGCCCCGTGCGTCGACGCGGGCGAGGCACACGCCGACGACGTCCGCTACGACCTCACCGTGCGGGGCGAGTTGCTGCCACGCGGGGACGAGAACCTCGCGGTCACACCCGCGAGCACCGGCCCGGACACCGACATCGTCGTCAGGACCCGGGACGGCTCCGACATCCAGCGGTGGGCGACCGACGGCCGGTCGGCGAAGCCCACCTCGCTCTCCATCGCCGGGACGGACGAACACCGGTCCGTGCTGCCGGTCCAGCAGACCTCCCCGAGATGAGGCCCGTCAGGACACGACGTCCCGCGGCTCCTTCCCGGCCAGGAAGTCGGCGGCGTTCTGCACGGCCGCCAGGGCGATCCGTACGAGCGTCTCCCGGGTGACCCCGGCGACGTGCGGGGACAGCACCACGTTCGGTGCCTTGAGCACTCTGAGGGCCGCGGTGGGGGGTTCGGGATCGAAGACGTCGAGCCCCGCCCCGGCCAGCGTGCCCCGCTCCAGCGCGTCAGCGAGGGCGTCCTGGTCGATCAGGGCACCCCGCGCCGTGTTGATCACGAACGCGGTCGGTCTCATCAGAGCCAGGCGGTCGGCGTCGAGCAGGTGTCGCGTCTCCTCCGTGAGCGGCGCGTGCAGCGTCACATAGTCGGATGTGCGCAGCAGTTCGTCGAGTGGCACATGGCGCGCCCCGCCGAGGCGTGCCTCCGTCTCCGCGTCCACGCGTGTGGGACCCGAGTACAGGATCGTCATGTCGAAGGCGATCGCCCGCCGAGCGACCTCCTCGCCGATATGGCCGAGTCCGACGATGCCGAGGGTCTTGCCGGACAGCTCGGTGATGGACTGCTGTAGCCGTGGCAGCGCCCAGTCGGCGTCGACGAGCGCGGTGTGGGCCGGTACCAGCTGCTTGGCCAGGGCGAGCATGAGCGCGAAGGTCTGCTCGGCCACGTTCTGCTTCTCGGCGCCGCTGGAACCGATGTTGCACACGGGCACGTTCCGGGCGCGGGCCGCGTCCAGGTCGACGTAGTCGAAGCCGTGGCTCGCGCACTGGACGAGTTCCAGCCGAGGTGCCGCCGCGATGTGTTCGGCGGTGACCGGGGCGAGGCCCGTCACGATGACCTGCGCCGCGCGCAGCGCCGCCGGGTCCTCGTCGGTCCGCTCCACCACGGTGATGTGTGCCTGGCCGGGGAAGACCGAGGAAAGCGCGGAGCCCGCAGCGCGGCCGCCGACATGCGGCGATATGACGGCCAGTACGTTCTTGATGTCGGTCATGAGGTCTCCTGGACCAGGTCGGCGGGGCCGAGGGCCGTGGGACGGGCGTGTCCGGACAGGGCGAGGGTGAGGTCCAACTCGGCGAGCAGACAGCGGATGACGTGCTCGACGCCCGGCTGCCCGTCGAGCCCCAGCCCGTAGGCGTAGGGCCGTCCCACGAGCACCGCCCGCGCGCCGAGCGCAAGCGCCTTGAAGATGTCGTCGCCGGTCCGGATCCCACTGTCGAACAGCACGGTGAGCCGGTCTCCCACCGCCTCCACCACTCCGGGTAGCGCGTCGGCGGCCGCCACGGACCCCGCCACCTGCCGGCCGCCGTGATTGGAGACCACCACGCCGTCCATCCCCGCGTCGAGGGCGCGGCGGGCGTCGTCCGGGTGCACGATGCCCTTCAGCACGATGGGCCCGTCCCAGTTGTCCCGCAGGAACGCCAGGTCCGGCCAGGTCTTGCCGGGGTCCGCGAACATGCCGACGAAGTGCAGCACGGCGGCGTTGGGATCCTCGTGCACCGGCTTGGCCAGACCGGCCTGGAACGCCGGGTCGGTGAAGTAGTTGGCCGTGCCCACCCCGTGCAGGAACGGCAGGTAGGCCTGGTCCAGGTCCCGGGGCCGCCAGGCCAGCAAGGGCGTGTCCAGCGTGACGAGCAGGGCCGTGAACCCGGCCGCCTTCGCCCGGGCCAGGAAGCTCCGGGTGACCTCGCGGTCCTTGGGCCAGTACAGCTGGAACCAGCGCTCCGCGTCACCCGACGCCTCGGCCACCTGCTCCATCGGTGTGCTGGAGGCCGAGGAGAGGATGAACGGCACCCCCTGGGCCGCGGCGGCCCGTGCCGCCGCCGGCTCCGCGTCCGGATGCATGATCGACAGCACGCCCACCGGCGCCAGGGCCAGCGGAGCCGGCAGCCGCCGCCCCAGCACCTCGACGGACAGGTCCCGCTCATGGACGTCCCGCAGCATGCGCGGCACGATCCGGCGGCGCTCCAGTGCGGCCCGGTTGGCCCGGGCGGTGCTGCCGCTGCCCGCGCTGCCCGCCACATAGCCGACCGGTCCCGGCCCGAGCCGCTGCTCGGCGAGCTCCTCCAGCCGGGTCAGATCCGTGGGCAGCCGCGGCACGGCGCCCGTCATGCCCTTCAGATAGATCTCGTACTGGAAGTCCGCCCAGTGTTTCGTCATTCCCGTGCTCCCGCCTCTCCTCCCTGAAACCGCGTGCTACGCCGACGATGCTGGCGAACGTGACAAGTCCCGTCCACTGTGGTGCGCACAACGTGCGGCTGTCATCATCACCCTGTGATAAACGCCTGGTCGCAGCCCCCGTCGCGGTCCCCGGCGTCCCGTGGCCGGGTCCGGGACGAGATCCTCGCCGACCCGCGCGTCGTGGAGGACGTCGTCGCGGCCGTCCACACCCGGGTGCCGGCGTACGCCGCGCTCGACGACAGCAGGCTGCCGGAGGTGCGGGCGATCGCCGCCTGGGGGGTGGACCGCATGCTGCACCTGTGGGCCACCGACGGCACGCTGGCCCCCGCCGATCTGCGCCGGTTCCGTGGCATCGCGGCGGCCCGCGCGGCCGACGGCCGGCCCGTGCAGGCCGTGCTGCGCGCCTACCGGGTGGCGGCGACCGTGATCACCGACGAGGTGGCCGCCCGGGGCGGGGACCTCACGGCGGCGGACGGCTTCGCGCTCGCCCGGATGCTGCTGACGGCACTGGACACGCTGTCGGAGGAGATGGCCACGGCCTACGCGGCCACCACCGAGGACCTCGCCGGGGACCGTGACCGGGCCAAGCGGCTGCTGCTCGACGACCTGATCGCGGGCCGGCACGCCTCGGCTGGAGCCCTGACGGACCGCTCCGCCCGGCTGGGCGTCCACCTCCCCGACCCCTACTGCCTGCTGGTGGCCGAGCCGACGACCGAGGGCGGCCCCGACATCTCGTACGAGGAGGCCGCAAAACTGCTCGCTGCGCTCGGCGACGGCGGTACGCCGGTGTCGGCACTGTCGACGGTCCGTGGCTCCCGGGCCGTCCTGCTGCTGCCCGCGGCGGCGGTCCACCGGGCGCCGGCGGCCCTCGACGAGCGGGCCTGGCGGGCCTGCGCGATCACCGGGGAGGGCCTGGACCGGGTCGCCGTGGCGCACCGGCTCGCCGCCGACGCCCTGGACACGGCGCCCGCCCACGCCCACCGTCCCGGCCGGCTCCTCACGGACGCCGACGCCCACGTCCTCGCCCTGCTCGCGGGGCACCCGGCCGCCACGGCCGAACACATCGCCCATCTCGTTCTCGGCCCGCTGACCGAGCCGGACCAGCGCCATCTGCTCCAGGCCCTGACCGCGTACATCGACGCGGGGTCGGCCACCGCCGCCGCCCGCGCGCTCCATCTGCACCCGCAGTCGCTGCGCTACCGGCTGCGCCGGATCCACGCCCTGACCTCCCGCGACGCCCGCGACCCCTGGCAACGCCTGACCCTCGACGTCGCCCGCACGATCGGGGCCTGAGGCGGACAGCCGGTACGGCGTGCGGTTCCGGCTACCCCGCCCGGCCACCCACGCGGGCCATGGCCCGGACCGGGGCGCCGTCCGCGCCCGGCAGGTGCAGCGGGAAAAGGAACACCTCCACCGGGCGGCCCTCCCGCTGGGCGGCGAGGACCCGGTCCAGGCCGGTGAGGTTCTCGGCGATGACACCGCCCGCGCCGCACAGCACACGATGGGCGGGCAGGTCGGGCTCGCCGGTCGGATCCACGCTCAGCGCATCCACGCCGACCGTGCGGACGCTCGTGTCGACCAGCGCCCGCATCGCCTCCGGAGTCAGCCAGGGGTGGTCGAGGTAGGCGTCGGTGCCCCAGTAGGCCGACCAGCCCGTGGCCACCAGCAGGATCGCGCCCGGCTGAAGCCGCAGCAGGCTCAGCGCGGGCCCGAGCAGCTCGGGGGTGATCGGGGTACGGGCCGGCAGGCCCCGCAGGTCCGCCACCACGGCCGGGCCGGCGAAGCGCTCCAGCGGCAGCGCGTCCAGCGCGGGCCACGCCGAGTCCACGTGGTAGGGCGCGTCGACGTGTGTCCCGGACTGTGAGCCCAGGTGCAGTGCCAGGACGTTGACCCCGTCCGTGGCCACCCGCAGTGCCCGCTCCACCTCGACCTGCGGGTCACCGGGATACACGGGCATCCCGCTGACCACGGGCACGGAAAGATCGAGCCAGGGCTCCATCAGCGGCCCTCCACCGCGAGTGCCGGAGCCGTCTCCTGCGGCGCCCCCGGCCCGGAGATCGGCGGCACCGGCGCCTCGACGGTGCGGGCCAGCCGGGCGCCCTCGGGCCCGTACGCCGCCCGGGACTCGGGGAAGAGCCGCAGCAGCGCCAGGAAGAGGACCGCGGCGACGGCCAGCGACAGCGGCAGGCTGATGTCGACACCGTTCGCCAGGTCGCCCAGCGGGCCGACGAACTGGCCGGGAATGTTGGTGAACAGCACGCCGATCACCGCCGAGACCCACCAGGCGGTCATGCCCCGCCAGTTCCAGCCATGTGCGAACCAGTAACGGCCGCCGCGCTGACGGCGGTTGAAGACCTGGAGCGCGTCCGGGTCGTACCAGCCGCGCCGGGTGTAGAAACCGAGCATCATCACGACCATCCACGGAGTGGTACAGGTGATGATCATCGTCGCAAAAGTGGAGATCGACTGCACCAGGTTCAGCCCGAATCGGCCGATGAAGATGAAGGCGATCGACAGGGCGCCGACCACCAGCGTCGCCTGCACCCGCGACAGCCGGGGGAACACCGACGAGAAGTCCAGGCCGGTCCCGTACAGGGAGGTCGTGCCCGTGGACATACCGCCGATCAGCGCGAGCAGACACACCGGCAGGAAGAACCAGGTCGGTGAGATGGCGAGCAGACCGCCGACGAAGTCCGGGGCCGCCGGGTCGATGTACTTGGGCGCCTCCTTGGCGATGATGCTCGCGGTCGCCAGACCGAACACGAACGGCAGCAGCGTGGCGATCTGGGAAAGGAACGCGGCACCGACCACCTTGCGGCGCGGCGTGCCGGCCGGGATGTAACGCGACCAGTCGCCGAGGAACGCACCGAACGACACCGGGTTCGACAGCACGATCAGCGCCGCGCCGATGAACGACGGCCAGAACAGCGCCTTGGTCGCGGGGGCGGCCGAGGCCGTGAAGACACCGGCGTACGACGGGTCGAAGTGCCCGGCGAAGGCGATCGCCCCGAGCAGGAACAGCACGGTCGCCGAGGTCACCGCGATCTTGTTGACGAACAGCATGAACCGGAAGCCGTACACGCACACGGCGAGCACCAGGCCCGCGAAGAGCGCGTAGGCGACGACGTACGACAGGGTGCCGCGCTCGAGCCCGAAGAGCCGGTGTGCACCGCCGACCAGGGCGTCACCCGAGCTCCACACCGAGATCGAGAAGAACGCGATGGCGGTGAGCAGGGAGAGGAACGAGCCGACCACACGGCCGTGCACACCGAGGTGGGCGGAGGAGGAGACCGCGTTGTTCGTGCCGTTGACCGGGCCGAACACCGCCATCGGGCACAGGATCAGCGCGCCCGCGACCACCCCGAGGACCGTTGCGGCCAGCCCCTGCCAGAAGGAGAGGCCGAAGAGGATCGGGAAGGCGCCCAGGACGCAGGTGGAGAAGGTGTTGGCGCCGCCGAAGGCGACCCGGAACAGATCGAGCGGTGTCGCGGTGCGGTCCGCGTCGGGGATGCGCTCGACGCCGTAGGGCTCGACCTCGGTGAGTGCCGGTGGAGCGGCGGCGGGGGAGGACTCGGGGTTCTCGGACAACGGGAGCTCCGGCTGGGACGGGAGGCGAAGCGCTTTCGTGGCGCGGTGAACCGGACGGCACCGGGCCGCCGCAGGGGTACGCGGGGCGGGGCGAGGTCGTCCGCAAGGGGTCTGCCGACGCTAAGACGGTCCGCAAGGTCCACGCCAGAGGACGCTTCATCCACCTTTCGTGCGCCGCTTGGACGATTCCTCCACACCTCCTCCACGGCCGGACGCCCCCTTCCTCTCGGCTGGGCAAGGTGTCTCGGATCGCCGTACGCCCGATCGAAGCGGACGATGAAAGAGCCCTCGGCCCGCCAGGGCATCGCCTTGACAAGAGGAGACTCAAGTTTTATTCAGGCTGATAGGGAAGTCAGGGCAAAACCGCAGCGTGGAGGGGGGACGACAAGGAGGGAGAGCCTCATGGCACGTCCGGTCGGTATCGACCTCGGCACCACGAACTCGGTGGTCTCGGTCCTGGAGGGCGGCGAGCCCACCGTCATCACCAACACGGAGGGCGCCCGGACCACGCCGTCGGTCGTGGCGTTCGCCAAGAACGGTGAGGTGCTGGTCGGCGAGGTCGCCAAGCGGCAGGCGGTGACCAACGTCGAGCGCACCGCCCGCTCCGTCAAACGCCACATGGGCGACCAGACGTGGCGCTTCCCGGAGAGCGGCACCATCGACGGCAAGAAGTACACCGCGCAGGAGATCTCCGCGCGCGTGCTGCAGAAGCTGAAGCGGGACGCCGAGGCGTATCTGGGCGAGGACGTCACCGACGCCGTGGTCACCGTGCCCGCCTACTTCGACGACTCCCAGCGGCAGGCCACCAAGGAGGCCGGGGAGATCGCCGGCCTGAACGTGCTGCGCATCATCAACGAGCCCACGGCGGCCGCGCTGGCGTACGGACTCGACAAGGAGAACGACCAGACGGTCCTCGTCTTCGACCTCGGCGGCGGCACGTTCGACGTGTCGCTCCTGGAGATAGGTGAGGGCGTCATCGAGGTCAAGGCCACCAACGGCGACACCCACCTCGGCGGTGACGACTGGGACCAGCGGATCGTCGACCACCTGGTCAAGCAGTTCAAGAACGGGTACGGCATCGACCTGTCCCAGGACAAGATGGCCGTGCAACGGCTGCGCGAGGCCGCTGAGAAGGCCAAGATCGAGCTGTCGAGTTCGTCCGAGACCACCATCAACCTGCCGTATGTGACGGCCTCGTCGGAGGGGCCGCTGCACCTGGACGAGAAACTGACGCGCGCCCAGTTCCAGCAGCTGACGTCCGACCTGCTGGACCGCTGCAAGGGGCCGTTCCACCAGGCGGTCACGGACGCGGGGATCAAGGTGTCCGACATCGAGCATGTGATCCTCGTCGGCGGCTCGACCCGGATGCCCGCGGTGACGGAACTGGTCAGGGAGCTGACCGGCAAGGACCCGCACAAGGGCGTCAACCCCGACGAGGTGGTGGCGGTCGGCGCCTCGTTGCAGGCCGGTGTCCTCAAGGGCGAGGTCAAGGACGTCCTGCTGCTCGATGTCACGCCGCTGTCGCTCGGTATCGAGACCAAGGGCGGCATCATGACCAAACTGATCGAGCGCAACACCACGATCCCGACGAAGCGTTCGGAGATCTTCACCACGGCAGAGGACAATCAGCCATCGGTGCAGATCCAGGTCTACCAGGGCGAGCGCGAGATCGCGGCGTACAACAAGAAGCTCGGCATGTTCGAGCTGACCGGTCTGCCGCCGGCTCCGCGCGGGGTGCCGCAGATCGAGGTCGCCTTCGACATCGACGCCAACGGCATCATGCATGTCACGGCGAAGGACCTCGGCACCGGCAAGGAGCAGAAGATGACGGTCACCGGCGGCTCCGCGCTGCCGAAGAACGACATCGACCGCATGGTCCGCGAGGCCGAGCAGCACGCCGAGGAGGACCGCAGGCGGCGTGAGGCGGCCGAGACCCGCAACCAGGCCGAACAGCTCGTCTACCAGACCGAGAAGCTCATCAAGGACAACGAGGACAGGATCCCGGGGGACGCACGGAGCGAGACGGAGGATGCCCTGGCCGAACTCAAGGAGACGCTGAAGGGGGAGGACTCCGCGGAGATCCGCCGGGCCCTGGACAAGGCGGCCGCAGCGGCGCAGAAGATCGGCAGCGCCCTCTACGAGCGGGCGCGGACCGAGGGCGGAACCGCGTCGGAGCAGGGCGCGGCCGAGGGTGGCGCCAAGAGCGGCGACGACGTCGTGGACGCCGAGATCGTGGACGACGACGACACCTCACGAGCGGGCTGACGATGGACCGGATCCGGCCGCAGAGCACGGAGCTGCGACGTCTGCTGGACGAGCGCACCGCCGACCTGCAGCGGGTGAAGGCCGAGTACGACAACTACCGCAAGCAGGTGCGGCGCGACCGCATGGCGATGCGTGAGATCGCGACGGAGAACGTGCTGCGGGCACTGCTGCCGGTGCTCGACGCCCTGGAGGGGGCCCGTCGGCAGGGGGCCATGAGTCCCGGTCTCCGGGCCGTCGACGACGTACTGGAGACCCAGCTGGGCTCCCTGGGGCTGAAGGTGTTCGGGGAGGTGGGCGAGCCCTTCGACCCCCTGTGCCACGAGGCGGTGACGCATGTCGTCGCCGCGGATGCGGAGAGCCTGATCTGTACCGAGATCCTCAGCCCCGGTTACCGGGTGGGTGACCGGCTGCTGCGCCCCGCGCGCGTCACGGTCACCGGCCCGCCCCCGGCGGGCGGCGTCGTGGTCGGCGGACGGACCGAAGCGGGGCACGGCGGTGACGGGCTGCTGGGGCCGGGGCCGCCGGGACCTGCCGCCCTGCGGCGGGGTTCGTAGCCGGACGGGCGAAGCGGAAGACAGCGCTTACCGGGGCCTGTAAACGGAATGTTTCAGGCCGATTGCCGAGCCATGCGAAACCGGCCAGACGACGGCTCCGGATGAGCCGGAACCGGGCGCTTACTGGGAGTGCGTGTGCGAATTCCGTGACTTCACGCCACTGATTCAACACTCAAAGTTACCGAAACTCGGGGGGTCGATGTGAGATTCCGGCGCGAACTCGGCAGACTCCGGCACGCCGAACAGGCACCCGGACGGAACGGCTCCGGCTCACGTACTGCGGCGCTGAAACGTCACTTCGATACGAGCGGAAGGATGCACACAATGCCGAACACCGCGCGCTGGGCAGCGACCCTCACCCTCACGGCCACCGCCGTCTGCGGCCCCATAGCCGGGTCCGCGCTCGCCGCCCCGAACGCCCCCGCCTCTCTGTACGCCCCCTCGGCTCTCGTCCTGACCACGGGTCACGGCCAGAGCACCGCCACCGCCACACCCCAACGCGCGGTCACGCTGACCTGCGCCCCGGGTGCCTCCGGCACCCATCCCGCGGCGTCCGACGCCTGCGCCGACCTGCGCGCCGTCAACGGCGACCTCGACGCTCTGCGGGCCCGGGATGGTGTCCTGTGTACCAAGTTGTACGACCCCGTCGTGGTCACGGTGCAGGGCGTGTGGCAGGGCAAGCGCGTCGACTACGAACGTACCTTCGCCAACGAGTGCGTGAAGAGCTCCTACGGGACCGCCCTCTTCGCGTTCTGAGGACCGGGATCGCGCGGTCACGGCGAGCGTGGACCGCGGGCTCGTAACTGGGGAGTGCGAGCCCAATCGCGGCGACCGTGAGATCTCGCGCGGGGGCCGGTCGGACGGAGTGGGGCCGTCCGGCCGGCCCCCGCAATCATGCGTTCCGGAGGGACCGATGGCCCATTGCGCGCCAGACGCAGCCGTATACGAGGGACGTGGCCCGCACGGGGGCCGCGATCGCGCGAGCGACCCGTGCCCAGGGGCCTCAGCCCATACCGCCTGGCTGCTCTCCGGCCTCCCGCGTCCCGTCCGCCCTCCCCGGCGGCTCGGCCGGCTCCGGGTGGGGGCCCGGGATCGTGGGGAGCACGGGGAAGCGTCTGAGCAGGCCCGCGGCGCGCAATAGACGGTGAAGGCGGGGCCGGTCCGAGACCAGGCGCAGCCGCCCGCCGCGCTCCCGGGCCCTGGTCTCCGCCCGGCACAGCGCGCGCAGGCCGGAGCAGTCGAAGAAGACGACCGGCCGCAGATCGACGAGCACGTCGGGCGCGGGCCGACCGGTGGCCGCCTCCAGGTGCTCGGCCAGGGAGCCCGCCGTCGCCAGGTCGATCTCGCCCGACACCTCGACCACCGTGTACGGGCCGTGGGTGTAGCTGCGGGCGAAGGGGTTCGTCGCCGCCGGTTCGGAGGACATGGTCGGCTCCTCCTCAGCCGGGTAGTACGCGTTTGATCTGCGTAATTACCCCGTCCGATGCGAAAACATCCCTGAAGCCGCCTTGGCAAGATCTAGTTCACTCGACCAGGTGAACTGAGGTCCTGATGTCTTGACACCTTTACAGTGCGGACCCTACGCGGTGGGTCGGACACGAGCCCTTACGATGTGACCGCCGACGGCGGCCTCACCCTCCCCGTCGCTCCGCCCGCCCCGCGCCCGCGCCGAAAGCAGGACATGTCCACCACGCCCTCGTGTCTTCTCAACACCGCCGGGACCACCCCCGAGCTCCCGAGCGACCCCGTCGACATCCGGCTCGTCGTCACCGACATGGACGGCACGCTTCTCGACGGCGACGGGCGGATACCCGAGGGCCTGTGGCCGCTCCTCGGCGAACTGCGCCGGCGCGGCGTACTCTTCAGCCCGGCCAGTGGCCGTCAGTACGCAACGCTGGCACGGCAGTTCGCCGGGGTGGACCACGGGATGGTCTTCGTCGCGGAGAACGGCACCTACGTCGTGCGCGACGGTGCCGAACTCGGCTCCGACCCACTGGACGCGGCGGTGGCCGGCCGCGTCGTCGCCACCACGCGGCGCCTCGCGGCCGACGGGGTGGACGTCGGGGCGGTGCTGTGCGGGAAGCGGTCGGCCTACGTGGAGCGGACCGACGCCGCCTTCCTGTCCGAGGCCCGGCGGTACTACACCCTGCTGGAGACGGTGGACGACCTCACCTCCGTCGACGACGAGTTCCTCAAGGTGGCGCTCTTCGACTTCGGGCCCGTGGAGCGGACCACCGCCCCCGCCCTGAAGCAGTTCACCGCCACGCACCAGGTGGTCGTGTCGGGGGAGCACTGGGTCGACATCATGAACGCCACCGCGAACAAGGGCGCCGCCCTGCGGCGGCTCCAGCGCGAGCTGGGCATCACATCCGCGCAGACGGTGGTGTTCGGCGACTACCTCAACGACCTCGAAATGCTCGACGCGGCCGAGTGGTCCTTCGCGATGGCCAACGCCCACCCGGACGTGATCCGGCGGGCCCGCCACATGGCGCCCTCCAACACGGAGAACGGCGTTCTGCGCACGATCGCCCGCCTGCTGCACCTGCCTGCCTCCTGAGCACCGGCGGGCCCACCTGCGAGCACCGACGGGGCTATTGCGGCGGCAGCCCTCCCACCTCGGGGCAGCGCCGGATCCGGGCCGCGAGGACGGCCACGTCGCCTCCGCGTGCCGGGCGTCCAGACGGTCCAGTACGTCCGAGAGCAGTTCCTCCACTCCGGCCCCGGGCCGCACCCGCATCGCGGCCAGCCGGGCCAGCGACACATCGATGTCCTCCTCGCGGCGCTCCACGAGCCCGTCCGTGAACAGCAGCAGCGTGTCCTGCGGCGCGAGCGGGCGCGTGGTCGGCTCGTAGCCGCCGATCCCCGTCCCCAGCGGCGGCCCGGTCGGCACGTGCAGCAACTCCGCCGTGCCGGCGCCGGAGAACAGCGCAGGCGGAAGATGCACGGCGCTGGTCAGTGACACCGTGCCGCGTGCCGGATCCACCTGGACGAGCAGGCAGGGGGCCGGCCGGCGGGTGCCCTCCTCGGTGACCACGGCGTCCAGCCGGCGCAGCACCCGGTGCGGTGGCAGGTCCGTGGAGGCCGTGTAACGGAGCATCGAGCGGTAGGCGTTCATGTCGACCGCGGCGTCCAGTCCGTGCCCCATCACGTCACCCATCACCGGCGGGGTCCGCCCGAAGTGCAGCCGTACCGTCTCGAACCGGTCCCCGCCCACCAGGTCCCCCCCGTCCGCGGGCAGATACCGCGTGGCCAGGTCCGGGTTGGGATGCGGCCGCCCCGGCTCGGCCGGCAGCGCCCGCTGGAGGTGGAACACCGTGCCGCGCACCGCCGCGTGATGCCGCGCGTGACCGAGGTGCACGGCCGCGAGCCGGGCCGCATAGTGCGTGAGGGCGATGTCCGTGACAGAGAACGGCGGGCCCGCCGCACGGCATGGACGACGCCCTCGAGTCGATGGGCACGACGCCCGACGAGCGGACCACGTGCCAGGAGCCGGCCGCCCCTGTGTGCGGCCGGGTCTGCGACGCCGCCGCCGTGGACCTGCTGACCGAGGACGTTCCGTCCGCGTCGCCCGCCTCCGGGCCGCTGCCCGTCCTCGAGCGGGCCGCCACGCGGGCCGCACCGACCTGCTCGAACCGTGGAGCACCAGCAGCGCCCGCCCGCTGTCCGTGCGGGCCCTGGACGAGGGATCACCGCCTCGTTCGGCCTGGCGGGACGGGTCCCGCGGCAGGTGATGTCCGTGCCGTTGCCGGGGCACGGCCGGCTGTACGGGGTGCTGCTCGCGGTGCGGCAGGGCGCGTCCTCGACGCCCGCAGCGCCACCTCCGCGACAACACGTCCGTCCACGCACCGGGCGGCCGGGCCCGCGTCCGCGCCACCCGCGACCCGCCTCACAGATCGTTGACCAGTACGGCCGCCCCGTCGAAGCGTCCCGCCTTCAGATCACCGAGGGCCCGCAGGGCGCCCGACAGCGGGTACGGGTGCGTCGTCGCGCGCACCCCGTACCGGGCGGCGAGGTCCAGGAACTCCCGGCCGTTCTCCCGGGTGTTCGAGGTGACGCTGCGCACCTCCTTCTCGTAGAACAGCTCGGTCTCGTAGCGCAGCACCGGTACGTCGCTCAGATGGATGCCCGCGACCGCCAGCACACCGCCCCGGTCCAGTGCCCGCAACGCGACCGGGACGAGTTCACCGGCGGGCGCGAACAGGATCGCCCCGTCCAGCGGCTCCGGCGGCAGGTCGTAGGCACCTCCCGCCGACGCGCACCCGAGGGCGAGCGCCAGCCGCCGCGATGCCTCGTCCCGGGTCAGCACGTGCACGGTGGCCCCCTGCGCCAGCGCGACCTGAGCACACAGATGGGCGCTGCCACCGAAGCCGTACAGTCCGAGGCGGCCGCCCGGCGGCAGCGACGTCCGCAGCAGCGCGCGGTAGCCGATGATGCCCGCGCACAGCAGCGGCGCGAGCGCCACGTCGTCCACGTCCGCCGGCAGCCGGTAGGCGAAGGCGGCGGGCACGGTCGTGTACTCGGCGTATCCGCCGTCGGCGTCCCAGCCGGTGTACTCCGAGTCGGGACACAGGTTCTCGGATCCCCGCACGCAGTACCGGCAGGTGCCGTCCGTACGGCGCAGCCACGCGACCCCGACCCGGTCGCCGACGGCCCAGGCGCCCGCCGCCGCTCCCACCCCGGCCACCACGCCCGCCACCTCGTGCCCGGGCGTCACCCCCACCCGGTGCACCGGCAGGTCTCCCTCGGCCACATGCAGATCCGTACGGCACACGCCACACGCCCGCACGTGCACCAGCAACTCGCCCGACCCCGGCACCGGCACCGGCCGCTCCACGAACCGCAGCGGCTCACGCTCGACGGGACCCGGCCGGTCCACCACCCATGCGTGCATCGTCCGACCCCCTCCGCCGACGACTGCCTCCTTCCAGTGTCGGGCAGGTGCGCGGTCCGGCGCGCGGCCGCGACCCGGGCGTGGATACCGTGAGGAGCGGCAACCGAGCCGTCGAACCGGGAAAGGGTCCATGCCATGGCGGTACAGCCGGAGGGAACGCCCTGCTGGGCCGACGCGCTGTTCATGCCACTACACGCAGGCGTACGCCGGCGGCAAGGCGGTCGCCGCGGTCGTACCGCCCATGCCCGGGCAGGAAGGCCAGTCCGCCTGGTGCCTGTACTTCGCGACGGCGGACGCCGCAGCGACGGCACGGAAGGTCAGGGACGAGGGCGGCGAGGTGCTGATGGGGCGGGCGGCGTGTAGGACGGTGTACGTGAGGCAGGAGCCTCGGGTCGGCCCGGGATCCGATGGGGGCACCGGGCCGTGGCATGATCGGACACATGCCTGAACGAGTTGTGGCCGCCTGCGACGGGGCTTCCAAGGGAAACCCCGGACCTGCCGGATGGGCCTGGGTCGTCGCCTCCGACGACGAGATCCCCGGCCGCTGGGAAGCCGGCCCGCTGGGCAGGGCGACCAACAACGTCGCCGAACTGACCGCTTTGGAACGGCTGTTGACGGCCGTCGGCCGGGACGTCCCACTGGAGATCCGGATGGACTCCCAGTACGCCATGAAGGCGGTCACGACCTGGCTGCCCGCCTGGAAGCGCAACGGCTGGAAGACCGCTGCCGGCAAGCCCGTCGCCAACCAGGACCTGGTCGTGCGCATCGACGCGCTGCTCGACGGCCGTGAGGTCGAGTTCCGCTACGTCCCCGCGCACCAGGTGGGCGGGGACCGCCTCAACGATTTCGCGGACCGCGCCGCCAGCCAGGCGGCCACCCTCCAGCAGCCGGCCGGCAGTGAGCAGGGCTCTCCGGAGCCGCCGCCCTCTTCCGCCCCCGGGGCCGGCGCGGCGGCCCGCCGTGGCGCGCCCGCGAGGAAGCGGGGTTCCGGAGGCACCCTCAAGGCCAGGTTTGCCGGCCGCTGCGTCTGTGGCCGGCCGTACGCGGCCGGCGAGCCCATCGCCAAGAACGCCCAGGGCTGGGGTCACCCGGAGTGCCGCACGGCCGGCGACGGCTAGGGTGCCCGTGCGCTCGGCCCGGCCGCCGGGGCCTCAGTCGGTGTCGAACGTGTAGTACGCCCTGTGGTCCAGCAGATCGGCGGGTCGCACGTCGTTCCACGGCTTCATCGGCTCGTCGAGATCGACCACGTCCGGTGTGCCGCCCACCGGCAGATAGCCGGACTTGGGATGCCGGCGCTGCCACTCGGCCCACAGTTTGTCGACGTAGGCGTGGTGCAGCCAGAAAACAGGGTCGTTGGGGGAAACCCCGGTGGCCATCTGACCGCCCACCCATACGTGCACGCGGTTGTGGAGATTGACGCCCCGCCATCCCTCGAGGTGGTTGCGGAACCCGTCCGAGGCGCTGTTCCAGGGCGCCATGTCGTACGTCGGCAGGGCGAGCACCGACTCGACCTCGGCCCGCGTCGGCAACGCGTGTCCGCCCTCTCCGAGAGAGCGCCGGAGATAGCTGCGGCTGTCCACGCGCACGCTGATCGGCCACTTGCCGGCGGACGCGGCGAACGGTCCGTCCATCACCCGTCCGTCCAGGCTGCGCCCCGTGCCTCCGAGGAAGTCCGGCGCCCACAGCGAGGAGCGCGGGGAGCGGTCGGTGGTCCAGTCCCAGTAAGGCAGCGTGACCGAGGAGTCGACGGACTGCAGGGCCCGCTCGAACTCCACGAGGAATCTGCGGTGCCACGGCAGGAACGACGGTGAGCGATGGCCCGTTCGTTCACCGGTGTCGGTGTCACCCATGATGAAGGCGTTGTGGGTCTGGACGAAGGCGTCATAGCGGCCGTTGCGCTTGAGCTCGACGAACGCGGCGACCAGCCGCCGCTTCTCGTCGGCGGTGAGGCTCGCCTGGTTCTTGCGTACGTTCATGTGAGGAAGGCTCCGGAAATCCTGTGCGGGAAGGTCACTTGAACGGGACGAGCGGGGCGCCCTGGAGCTCCACGACGGCGGCGCGGGCCGCCGCGCGAGGAGTCGGCACGGGGTCGTAGTGGCTGACCACACTGATCCAGCTGCCGTCCGCGTTCTGCATCACATGCAGTTCGACCCCGTCGATGAACACGCCGTACCCGGAGCCGTGGTGACCACCCGCGGTGGGGCGTCCCTCTATTCGGCGGCCCCGGTAGACCTCGTCGAAGGGCGCGGGCCCGCCGTGATCGTGCCCTGGCGCCATCCCGGCGGACGCCGGTGCGGCGGACGGCGGGGTGGTGGCGGCAGAGGCGGCCTGGGTGGCGAGACCGCCGGCGGCCGCGACGGCGGCCCCGGCCACGAGGGCACGGCGGCGGGTGAGTTCGGGCATGCGAGGTTCTCCTGAATCGCAGCGGGTTGACGTCCCGTCCTGCCTATCCGGCGGCCGCCGAGCCCCGGAAATCTTGGACAACGGGTTGGCTACGATCAGGACAATTGCCTACATGTCCTGCAAAGTTGAACTAAGATGATCTTGCTGTGAAGGGTGCCCTCGGGATGCCGGACGGGGAAATTCCGCCCCGTTGGACGTCGGCGGCAGAGGATCTTTCGCGACGGGTACCCCGTTCGTGGCGCGGCTCACGTCCGCGATCTGACGCGAACTGCCGGTCGGTCCCGGCGGACTGCCGGCCGCGCCGAAGTCAGTTCACTCCACGCGGCCGGAACTGGATGCTGATGCGGGGTCCGGTCGCCCGGCTGCTCTTCGGTACCGCGTGCTCCCAGGTCCGCTGGCAACTGCCGCCCATGACGATCAGATCGCCGTGCCCGAGTGGACGCCTCAGGGTCCGGCCGCCGCCGCGCGGCCTGAGTGCCAGGTCGCGGGGCGCGCCCACGGACAGGATGGCGACCATGGTGTTCTCGCGCGCGCCGCGGCCGATCCGGTCCCCGTGCCAGGCCACGCTGTCGCGGCCGTCGCGGTAGTAGCAGAGCCCGGCCGTGACGAAGGGTTCCCCCAGCTCGTCCGCGTAGTGCGTGGACAGGGCGTCGCGCGCCTCCTCGAGGACGGGGTGCGGCAGGGGTTCGCCGGGTTGGTAGTAGGCGAGGAGCCGCGGCACGTCCACGGTGTGGTCGTACATCTGCCGTCGCTCGGCGCGCCAGGGTGCCTCGGCGGCCAGGTGCTCGAAGAGCGCGTCGGCGCCGCTCAGCCATCCCTGGAGCAGGTCGATCCATGCCCCGGAGCCGAGCTGGGTCCGCCGCAGTCCGTCGAGCGGGGCGAGCCGGAGGTCGTCGCTCTGGTCGAACAGCGAGCCCTGGAGGTGCGTGGCCATACGGGCAGCGTACCTCCTTATTCGAAAATGTGTTCTGGTCGCGACCGCGATGCACCCCGAGCCGGTGTGGTGTGCCTCAACTGCTTTGCTGCGAAGCAACCTTGCGCGTCCGGGTGACGTCCTGATCGACAACGGGCGGTGGTGCGGTCGATCACCGGAGGGTTCCCGGGTGTGTGTCCGGATCCCTATACGCTCCATGTATACATGACAGGTATACATCTCACGTATACGCGTCGTGTATATGCGCCTTGCGGCCATGTCGGGTCTGCCGGTGCGTGCGCATGGAGCGCAGGAGCGGGGTTCACGCCGCGTCCACCCCCGCCTGACAGCCAGCACCCGTCGGCCCGGTGCCAAGTTCCCGGCCGGCGTCAGACCGAAAGGCACTCATGTACGGCAAGGCCTTCGCCCCGGAGTACCAGGGCTCTTTGACCTCTCTGTCCGTGAACTCGTCGCTCACGGACGTCCTGGCCGCGGGCACCGAGCAGTTGCGGGCCGCCGAGCGTGCCGGGTCCCGGCAGGAGGCCGCCCGCTCCGGTCTGGCGGTCGCCGAGGCGCACCGGCGGCTCGGCCAGGTCGCCGACGCCGACCGGGCCTGGAAGGCGAGCTACCGCACCGCCCGGGAGGCCGGCGACACCGGGGCGATGGCCTGGGCTCTGTGGAGCGGCGGCACCCTGGCCCGGCAGCGCGGTGCCCTGCCCCTGGCCTGGCGGCTGCTGCGGCTCGCCGCCGACCTCGGCGAGCGGGCCGGGGATGTGGTCGTCCGCGGATATTCGCTCGCGGGAATGGCCGAGACCGGTCGCATCCAGGGCGACTACGACGCCGTGACCGCCCTGCACGAGCAGCTCCTGGCCGAGGCCCGCCGCCGCGGCGAGGCGCGCCACACCGTGTGGGCGCTGGAGGGCATCGCCCAGATACACCGCAACACCGGCTCGTACGACACCGCGTACGCCATGTTCGAGGAGGCGGCCGACATCGCCGCCCGCGCCGACGACCGCCGTGGTCACGCCTGGGCGCTGCGCGGTCTCGCCGACATCCTGTCCGTCCGGGACGGCGACAGCGAGCGGGCCCTGGAACTGCTCTCCGAGGCGGAGGCCACCTGCCGGGAGATGAACCTCGCGGGCGCGCTCGCCTACAACCACAAAATGCGCGGCAACGTCCTGTACCGCGCCGGGCGTTACGAGGAGGCGCGCGACGTCTACGGCCAGGCGCTCGCCGAGTTCGAGGGCATGGAGGAGCCACGCGGGACCGCCCTCGCCCGTCTGGGCCTGGTCAAGTCGCTGGCCCGCCTGGGCCGGGACCGCGCCGAAACCAGCGCCGACCTCGACGCGCTCGCCGGGAACCTGGCCGCGATCGGGCTGCGGCACGGCCGTCGGATGGTTCTGCGGGCCTACGAGGAACTCGGCCTCGTCTCCCCGGAAGGAACCGGACGATGACCGCCCCGGCCCCTGCCGGCACCCTCGGCTCCCCGCGGGAGGACCTCATCGCCGCACGGATCCTCGACCGGGCCCGCGACCTGGTCGCCCCCGCCCTCGCGGATGCCGTCGCCACCCTGCACCCCTGGGTCGCCGAGATGGCCGAGCACGCGCTCGGCCGCCGCGGGACGGACGCCGGCCGCGGCGGGGGCAAGGGCGTGCGTCAGGCGCTCGCCCTGCTCGGCGCCGAACTGGCCGGCGCGCCCGCCGGCACCGGTGTCCCGGCCGCCGTGGCCGTCGAACTCGTGCACACCTTCTCCCTGGTGCACGACGACATCATGGACGGCGACGCCCTGCGCCGAGGCCGCCCCGCGCTGTGGAAGGCGTACGGCACCGGCCCGGCCGTGCTCGCGGGCGACGCGCTCTTCGCCCTCGGCGTGGAGACGCTGAGCACGGACCCGGCGGCCGTGCGCCGGCTCACCGGTGCCCTGGGTGATCTCGTCCACGGCCAGGCCGACGACCTGCTCTTCAGCCACCGCCCCTGGACCGGCCCCGAGGCCGTGACCACCCGGGAGTACGAGACGATGGCCGAGCGCAAGACGGGAGCGCTGCTCGGCTGTGCGCTCGCGCTCGGTGCCCAGCTCGGCGGAGCGAGCGACGGTACCGCGGCCGCACTCGACGGGGTCGGCCGCCACCTCGGCGTGGCGTTCCAGATCGCCGACGACCTGCTGGGCATCTGGGGCGATCCCGAGATCACGGGCAAACCCGTCCACGGCGATCTGCGGGAAGGGAAGAAGACCTTTCCGGTCCTCGCCGCGCTCGGCAGCCCGTGCGGCCCCGAGCTCGCCGCCCTGCTGTCCACCGGTGAGGCGGCGGGGCGTGCCGCCGACCTCGTGGCACAGGCGGGCGGCCGTGCGGCCGCCCTGCGCGAGGCCCGTCGTCACCTGGCCGCCGCGGACACCCTTCTGGGCTCGGTCCCGTGCTCCCCGCGCGCGGCCGCGGACGTGCGCAGTCTGCTCCCGGCCCTGACCCGGCGCGCGCTCTGAGCCCCCTCGCCTCCGGTCGCCGCGGTGCGGGGGCCGGAGGCTGCGACATCGGTCACATCTCACCCGGGACGCGGCGGTGCGGGCAACCGACCCCTGCCCGCGCCCCTCTCTCCACTCGACGCACCGTTGATCACCGGCTCGTCACCTCACCCAGCTCCGCACTTGTGTAAAGAGATCAGCCGGAAAGCCGTACAAGGGATCTTTCCTTCTTTACATGTACATGCCGAATGCATGAGGGTGACACTCCGGGGCCCGACCAGCCCCCACGGCCCCGAACGGCGCCGTGCACCGGGGCGGTTGGTGTGCCCGGCCGCCCCCTGTAACGAAGGAAATCTGTGCGCAGACCCCACATACGCAGGCTGGCCGTGGCCGTCGCCGTGACGACGACGGCCACGCTCCCGGCCGTTCCGGCGCTCGCCGACGCACCCGCCCACGCGGCGGTCGCGGCCCCCTCGCCGGTCGACGCGGCCCGGGCCGCCGCGTTCGCCCACGCCTCCGCCACCGGTGTCACGCGGGGGGACACCCTGCGGGCGAAGGACGCCATGACCGACCCGGACGGCAGGCAGCACGTCCGTTTCATCCGCAGCCACCGGGGGATGCCCGTCCTCGGCGGCGACCTGATCGTCCACCTGGACCGGCGGGGCGGCTATCTCGGCGTGACCCGCGCCGCGGACCATGCCGTCCAGCCCCCCACCACCGAGGCGAATCTGACGGCCCAGCAGGCCGAGCGGAAGGCCGCCGACACCGCGCAGGGCGACGCGGGCGCCGCCGAACTCGTGGTGGACGCCCGTGACGGCCACGCCGTCCTGGCCTACCAGGTGCGCGTCACGGACAGCAGCACCGCCGAGGCGGGCGGTTCCCGAACCGTCGTCGTGGACGCGCTGACCGGCCGGGTCCGCAGCAACACGCCCGACAACGACGAGTTCATCTCGCCCTCGCTGGCTCACACCCTGCGCAAGCAGGGAGAGTCGGCGGCCCCGGACACCGACGGCCCCAAGGCCCCGTCCGGCCTCACCGCCGCCGGCGCGTCCGCGGCCGCCCGCTACCCGTCGACCGCGACCGGCACCGGCGCCTCCCTGTTCGTCGGCAAGGTGCCGCTGACCACCACCCGGACCGCCCGCACCAGCTACCTCCTCAAGGACCCCACCCGCTGGGGCACCGAGACCCGGGACGCCAAGGGCCGGGAGCCGGAGTCGTTCTCGCGCGGCACCAAGTTCACCAGCACCACCGACAAGTGGGGCAACGGCGCCACCTCGAACCGCGCCACCGTCGCGGTCGACGCCCAGTACGGCATCACCCGGACGCTGGACTTCTACAAGAAGACCTTCGGCCGCAAGGGCATCCGGAACAACGGCACGGGCGCCCACGCGATGGTCCACTTCGGCAAGAAGGTCGGCAACGCCTTCTGGGACTCGGTCTGCGGCTGCATGCTCTACGGCGACGGCGACGGCAGGATGTTCAAGAAGCCGCTCGTCGTCCTCGACGTCACCGGCCATGAGCTGACCCACGGCGTCGTCGAGGCCACCGCCGGCCTGGAGGCCACCCGCGAGGACCGGTACGGCCAGTACGGCGAGCCGGGCGCGCTCAACGAGTCCCTCGCGGATGTCTTCGGATCGGGCGTCGAGTTCGCCGCCAACAACCCGAAGAACCGGCCGAACTACCTGATCGGCGAGAAGCTCGGACTGCGCCAGAAGTTCCTGCGCCGTCTCGACCACCCGTCCCTCGACCGGCTCGAGCGCACGATCGACTACTGGTCGCCGCAGACGAACGACACCGAGGTGCACGCCGCTTCCGGCGTCTCCTCGCACGCCTTCTACCTGCTGGCCGAGGGCAGCGGCAGGAAGACCATCGGTGGCATGACGTACGACTCGCCCACCTACGACGGCTCGCGGGTGACCGGCATCGGACGGGCCAAGGCGCTGGCGGTCTTCTATCGGGCACTCACCCGGTACATGGTCTCCACGACGGACTTCCACGACGCGCGCATCGCGACGCTGCAGGCCGCCGCCGACATGTACGGCGCGAGCAGCACCGAGTACAAGACGGTCGACAAGGCATGGGCCGCCGTCAACGTGACGGCCGCCCCCACCCCTTCGTCCGCGCACTGAACCCGCCCGGGCACGCGGGGGCCCCGCCGCACGGCGGGGCCCCCGCGGTCAGTGCTCCTTCTGCGGGGTCAGCTCGCTGGGCCGCACCACCACACAGCCCTCGCCCTCCAGCTTCAGCTGGACGGATTCCCCCGACCCACCGCGCAGCATCGACCCGATGGACTGCGACCGGTGCAGCGAGGTGTGCAGGCGCGCCGTCCAGCCCACCACCGCGTCGGTGTCCACGTACACCGGCTGCTGGGGCGAGACGGGGATGACGAGCGGATTGCCCTCGCAGATCAGCCCCAGCCTGCCGTGCCCGGTGAACACGCTGTTGAACAGACCGCCGCCCGCGATGCCCGCACCCTTTACGGTCTGGATCCGGTACGCCAGCGTCGCGTCGAAACACAGCACATTGCGCCCGTTGACGGTGAACTCGTCGCCCTGCTCGACATCCACGATGAAGCAGTTCTGCGCCTCGTGAGCGAACCACGCCTCGCCCTGACCGCGCACGGCCATCAGCGGCAGTCCCTCACCGGTGACCGCCCGCTTGAGCATCCCGCCCACGCCCTGGCCCTTGCGCTCGAACTGGAGATTTCCGCGGTAGGCGACCATCGCCCCCTGCCGTGCGAGCATCTCGCCGTTCACCACGTACCGGATGGACTTGGCGTTCTGGACGGACATGCCCGGCCCGGCGGCCGGCTGGACCATGTGGTCGCTGGAAAAGAGATCACCCTTCATGGGCGCATGGTGTCCCGGAAGATCACATTCCGCCAAGGTCGGGGATGTTCTGAAACGGCAACAACCAGGATTCGGGCCGGGGCCGCACCGACTTCCCTCGTTCGGCCCGTGACCGACCCGCAGGAGGGGAACGATGTCCCGGGAGAAAACAAGGCGGAGGACGGACAGCTCATGACGGTGCTCGGAGTCGACATCGGTACGTCCAGCAGCAAAGGCGTGCTGGTCGACGCGGACGGGGCGGTTCTCGCCACGGCGGCACGGCCGCATACGGTCAGCCGGCCGAGGCCGGGCCATGTCGAGATGGACGCGGCCGTCTGGTGGGACGAGTTCGCCTCCCTCGCCCGCGAGCTGGTGCCGCCCGGCACCGCCGTCGAGGCGGTCGGCGTCAGCGGCATGGGGCCGTGCGTGGCCCTGGCCGACGAGCACGACACACCGCTGCATCCGGCCATCCTGTACGGCGTCGACACCCGCGCCACCGCCCAGATCGCCCGGCTCGACGCCGAACTCGGCCCCGACGCCGTCCTGCGTCGCTGCGGATCCCTGCTGTCCACCCAGGCCGTGGGCCCCAAGATCGCCTGGCTCGCCGAGCACCGCCCCGGTATCACCGCCCGCGCCCGGCGCCTGTACATGCCCAGCTCCTTCCTGGTGAACCGGCTCACCGGCGCCTATGTCCTCGACCACCACTCGGCGAGCCAGTCCGTGCCGCTCTACGACTCGACCGCCCAGGAGTGGTACCGCCCCTGGGCACGCCGTATCGCACCGGACCTCGAGCTGCCGCCCCTGCGCTGGCCCGGTGAGATCGCGGGACGGGTCACGGGCGACGCGGCTGCGGTCACCGGTCTTCCGGCCGGTATCCCGGTCGTCACCGGCACCATCGACGCCTGGTCGGAGGCGCTGAGCGTCGGTGCCCAGCACACCGGCGACCTGATGCTCATGTATGGCAGCACCATGTTCCTCATCAACACCGTGGCGGAGCGGCTTCTGGTGCCGCAGCTGTGGGGCACCGTCGGCGCGCTGCCCGGAACGCGCAGCCTTGCCGGCGGTATGGCCACCTCCGGTGTGATCACCGACTGGCTGCGGGAACTGCTCGGTGTCTCCGATCCGGGCGCGCTCCTCGCCGAGGCCGAGGCTTCCGGAGTCGGCGCGAAGGGCCTGTTGATGCTGCCCTACTTCGCGGGGGAGCGGACCCCGGTCGCCGACCCGGACGCCCGGGGCGTGATCGCCGGACTGACCGTGGAGCACACCCGCGGTGACCTGTACCGGGCCGCGCTGGAGGCCACCGCCTTCGGGGTGCGGCACAACGTCGAGGCGATGCGGGCGGCCGGCGCCGACATCCGCAGGGTCGTCGCGGTGGGGGGCGGAACCCGGGGCGGTCTGTGGACCCGCATCGTCTCCGACGTCACGGGACTGGAACAGGAGATCAGAACGGTGACGCTCGGTGCGAGCTACGGGGCGGCGTTCCTGGCCGCGAGCGCGGTCGGCGACGCCGACATCGACCGCTGGAACCCGATGCGCGAGCGGGTGCTGCCCCAGGCCGGCCGGCGCTCCCGCTACGACGGTCTCTACGACCTCTATCTGCGGCTGTACCCGGCGACCCGCGACATCGGCCACGCCCTCGCCCGCCATCAGCGCGCCACCGCCGATGCTCCCCGGGGGGGGGGGGGGCGGCGGGGGCCGGCCGGGCGGCCGCGGCGCACCGCCCCGCCGCCCGGGCGCTGGACAACAGCACGATCGGCGAC